>WQVW01000123.1 GCA_009785655.1 Oscillospiraceae bacterium
CCGGCACATACTTTTTCTTTTCTGCCAATTTCTTGTCCTCCCGTGATTATTTTATCTAGCTGTTGAAAATGCTTATTAACTGTGCGGTGGCAATAGTTGCTTTGTTATTTTTTCAACGCACATCTCTGGGCTGTGTACAATTAATCTATACCGCCCATTGGTAGAACGAATGGATATCCCCCACCTTCGTTGCTTCACAGACTTAATATCATCATACCTAAGTTCAAATTTATGCAGTCTTGGCCAGAAGTCCCAAACCTTAAATCCATACCCCTCAATACCGTTCTGATAGACATATATCTCGTTCTTGTTTATGACCTTCCCTGTTGTCCAAGCGATGAGTATTATTAGTATGGCAAAAATCAACAGGTCTGCAAAAAACGGAAAGGTGGGCACTTCATCCCATAGCCAATAGAATCGAGTTCGGATTCGCCAATAGTCCCAGCGGCGGTAGAAATTAAGGCCGTAGCTTATCAGAAGAAAAATTGCTGCAACCCATTGCCGCTTTATTAAAGTATGATTTCTGCCGAACTCTGTGAACAGCAGTTTTCCGGCGTCGCTCATAATCCACCGCCTAATATAATTTCCTGTACAAAACACCCGCCGCCTGCGGGCGGCACCCTCTTTACTAAAGAGGGCAGGGTTCGCGTTTTCTCAGCCCTCTTTAGTAAAGAGGGTGGCTCCGCTCCAGCCGGGCATTTTGTTCTTACCCCAATCTCCCGACCACAACACGGTCAATCTCAAGCGTATCTTTTAACGTTCTCACGTCAACAAACTCATTCTCCTCCATGATCTCGCGTAAAGACTCCGCCTGATTCACACCGCACTCAAACGCGAGATATCCGCCGTCTGCGAGTCTGGATTTCCATTTTGACGCGATGACGCGGTAAAAGGCCAATCCATCATGACCGCCGTCCAGGGCGTAAGCGGGTTCATAATCCCGGACAGAGTTGTCCAGACTCTCAATATCCCCGGTTGGGATATACGGCGGATTGGATACAATCACGTCGAATCTGCCCAGCAGCTCCGGCGGTTCTTGTAACGCGTCCGCCTCAATGGCTGTGACATTGCGAGTCAAGCGATTTTTCAATATATTCGCGCGGGAGATTTTCAATGCTTCGTGCGAGTTGTCCGCCAGCAGCACCCGGCAATTCGGGACATTCGCGGCAACGGTAAGCCCTATACACCCGCTGCCCGCGCAGAGATCCAATATCCTGCTTCGTTTGTTCTTGGCGATCGCTATCACCGCATCCGCCAAAAGCTCCGTATCCACACGCGGTATCAGTACCGACTTGTTAACGATAATCGGCAGACCATAGAACTCCCACTCACCGACGATATATGCGACAGGCTCTCCGCCCAGCCTTCGGGCAACCATGTCTTCCACTGCACGCAATACCATGGTGTCAGTCACGAAAAGACCTCTCAATTTCATCAACTCTTCACGGGATTTGCCCGTCGCGCATTCGACAATCAGCCTTGCTTCAAGGTCGTGCGCCGCTATCTCCCCGGCACGCAGCCGCCGGCGTGTCTCTAAATAAATGTCATTATATGTGTTCATGGTTAGACACTTACCATTCTGCTTCACTATCATTTTCGGGTATGACAAGCTTTATCGCCTCAATCGCCACTTCAATCATCTCGTCATCCGGCTCTTTGGTCGTCAGGCGCTGCAATGCCTTCCCAGGGGCGGAAATGATCCTTGTCAAAAGATTATCGTGTCTGCCGGCCAGCTTAATTATCTCATAACTCAACGCAACAACAACCGGCAGCAGTAAAAGCCGCAACCCAATGCGAATCCACAGGTTTTCCCAGCTTGTAAACGAAAACACCAATATGCTCACCAGCATAACGATAAACAAAAAGCTTGTCCCGCAACGCGGATGCAGTTTGCTCTGTTTCCGGACATTTTCCACGGTCAGCGGCAACCCTTGTTCATAACAGTATATCGCCTTATGTTCCGCCCCATGATATGCCCACACCCGTTTTATTTCGTTAAGCTTTGTGGCTAGCCACATATATAGCAAAAATATGACAATACGCAACGCGCCCTCAATTAGATTCATCAGGATTGTGGACTCAACAAATCTGGAAACAAATCCCGCCAAAAATGTTGGAAGCAGCATGAAAAGCCCAACGGAAAACGCCACGCCAACGATAACAGAGAAAGTCACTATCACTTTTTCAAGTGCCGCACTGCCAAAGCGTTTTTCAACCCAACGCTCAAACTTCGATGGTTCCTCTTCTGTCTCTTCCGGCATTTGTTCCGCCGAAAACATCAACGCGCGCGTACCTGTGATCATTGAACTGATGAAATTAACGGCACCGCGTATAAATACAAATCCGACGATCGGATATTTATCCTTCAACAGCTTGTTATCCTCGACTTTGGTAACAAACCCTTCTTTTGTATTTATCACTATTGCTTGCTTCTTAGGTCCGCGCATCATAATGCCTTCAATCAGTGCCTGTCCGCCGATTGAAGTGCGAAACTGTTCTTTATTTTCAGAATTTTCAGCCATTTTGCTACCTTTCTATTTCGCCTATCGCACTGCTTTGCGGCAGATAGATGGTCACTAAAAATCCGCCGCCTTCGGCATTTTCAAGTTCCATGCTGCCGCCGTGGTATTTTATTATCTCATCACAAACCGCAAGTCCGATGCCGCTGCCGCGATCCTTCGAGTTGCTGCCTTTGTAGAACTTCATCTTGACATTGTCAATCTCATCCTCCGGCACACCGGAGCCGAAATCACGTATGTTGATCCTGACATATTCTCCCGCCATTTCTATCGAAACCTCAATCCGCTTGCCCTCACGCCCGTATTTAGCGGCATTGTCAAATAGATTGAGAAACACCTGCTTCAGCCTGTTCGGGTCACCCGGTATCATTGGGGATTCATACAGAAGGGATTCATAGCCAAACTCAAGCTCATCTTGGTGCAAAAGCTCTCTATATGTGAAAATGGCGTCTTCCAGCTCCGCGGCGATATCTATTGTTTCGATATTCAGCGTAAAACGTCCGTCCTCCATTCTGGTGAACTCTAAAAGTTCCTCAACCATCTTGGTCAGCCGCCTAGCCTCTTTAAGAATGATTGCGATGCCTCGCTTTGTTTCATCTTCCAGCTGATCGTTGTACATCAGCGTTTCTCCCCAGCCTGTGATTGCCGTCAACGGCGTTCTGAGTTCATGGGAGATGGATGACAGGAATTCCGTTTGTATCTTTTCCGTCTGCGCGATTTTAAGTGACATCTCGTTTATCGACTCAACCATCTCGCCGACTTCATCCCTATAGTCGTTGTTGATTTGAACGCCATAACTGCCTTCCGCAATGCGTTTTGACATCTTGGTGATCTCACTGACCGGTGTAATAACCGAGCGGATGAACACTACATTTTGGAAGATGACAAACAACATCACAAGTGCCCCAACGCCGATGACGGCAATAATATTCATGAACACTTGCCTGTCAACCTGCCTCAAGCTGGTTACATAGCGCATGACACCGATCACATGCTCCCCAGAAAACAGAATCGGCGCGGATACCGCCATAATACGTTCTCCAGTCGCCTGGTTGCGCCCAACCCATGTCGATATTTGCCGTGACTCAATAGCTGACCACACATCCGGTGTATTAGGGGCAGTGTCTGACACGATGGCGAACGTGGAAATCATTATACTTCCATCCGGATTTAAAAATTGAAGCTCCAGCCTGTCCCGCTCTTGAAACGTCTCGGCAAATCTGAACGCGCTGTTGTAATAGTCTGCATATGAACGCACACCGTGTGTAGCAAAGAAATCCGTCGCCGTCCGCGCTTTTGACTCCAGTCCTGTTCTGACGGTTGCATAGTAATAATTATAAATAATGACGGAAAACAGGCAAATCACCACAACAAGTGCCGCCAACACCAAAAGCACCGTGCCTTTCAGCCAGCGATGCCGCAGCCCTTTTGTAAAATACGTGAATGTGCCGCTCATGTTTCCTCCGCGATGTTAGGTGTCTTATATTTTGAAAAGCGCAGCGCACTTTCCGCTAAAGTCCCCATTTGTAGCCGTATCCCCAGACAGTTGTAATGTACGTTGGATTTGTCGGGTCGTCTTCTATCTTGATTCTCAGCCGTCTGATATTGACGTCGGCTATTTTCAATTCCCCGAAATAGTCACGACCCCAGACTGTATTGAGTATATCTTCACGCGACAGTGCCTTGCCCGGATTATCCATGAACATCTTCATAATCGAATATTCCACCTGGGTGAGCTTTATCCGTGCACCATTTTTCTCAAGTGTCCTGTTTCTTGTATTCAGCCTGAACGGCCCCTGCACAATCTCACCCGATTCAGACGCACCGCCCATGCCCGTCCGGCGGAACAGCGCATCGATTCTCGCCGTCAGCTCCGCCGGGGAGAATGGTTTTGTGACATAATCGTCCGCGCCGGTCATCAGTCCCGTCACTTTATCCATCTCCTGCGTCCGCGCTGTCAGCATAATGATACCAATATGCGGATCAGCCGCGCGGATTTTACGGCAGACCTCAAACCCATCTGTATCCGGGAGCATGATGTCCAATATCGCCACTTTGATATCCGGGTGTATGCGCAGCTGCTCAAACGCCTCGGCACCGGTGCCGGCCTCTATCACCTCATATCCCGCGCGGTTTAAGTTGATAACCACAAAACTGCGTATACTTGTCTCATCCTCAAGCACAAGAATTTTCTTCATTTTATCACCAGCCCTTGCATTCTATAAATATCATATTTCACGGTTTCCCCTGATTCGCAGGCAAAACGATTTAATCTTGTCTGATCGCTAAAAGCCAATCGGCATACATTAACCTGAAATTCGCTTTGATCAAGTCCTCGTCAAACGTCAATCCAAAGCTGTTGGGCTGTGCGATCAGCTCAAACGCATAGATGGAAGCACCTTCCGTCCGCATCACCGTTCTGCCCGGCAAATTTGCCCGCTGCCGGCCTCTGTCTCCTGTGAGTCTATGTATCTTTAAAAAATCCTCAAAAGGCCCGCCGGCACCAACTATATAGGAGAAAATAACCGTCCGCTCTCCTTGCACCGCGCCTTCCCTGCGTACAGAGACTCTGCGCCGCCAGTCAAACGGCAAGATCAGATACCACTCGTCAAAAATGTTATGGAACGTCGTCAGCACCAGGCGACTGTGGCCACTGCTGTCAAACACATACCAGTCAATTGCATAATACTCCGTCTCTGACTGCGCTTCAAGCAACCGCAGCACCGGCACGGCGATCACACCATCTCTTAAAATATCGGTGCTGTTCATTCTGTCCCTGACTGTAAATGTACTGACACCCTCCGGCATTCTCATGGATATGTTTGCAAAATTCCCGTCCTGTAATATAAGGACGTCGGTTACAATGCTACCATCAGTGAAGCGACCCTCACTCTCGACAAATATCGCCGGCACTCCGTCTGCCAACATGCCTGTTTGCACCCTTGTAATGGCGTCAATTCCGTTTGACAACCGTGCCTCAAAACTCAGTATTTCTCCGTCCGGCATCAGTGTAAATACCTCGCCAATCGCACCCATA
>WQVW01000124.1 GCA_009785655.1 Oscillospiraceae bacterium
ATCGGATTCTGGGCAAAGTTTCTCTCTCGTTTCGCCTCCAGAAGCAAACACGGCGTTGCGATGGATGAGCCATATAAACTGCAGCTGGCAATCAATTTAAAAGGACTGCCGCGGATACTGCTGGCAAGCATTTTGGGCGGCATTTGCCGCATATTTGGCAAGCGCGGCGTTTTTTACGATATCGCCGGAAAAGACATCGCCGGGATAGACGGATTTTACGCGGCCTCATCGTTTGAAATCTACCACGACTTGGCGGTGCTGGTTCCGACAGATCCCGATGGCGTATGTGCTGAAATAGAGCGGGAACTCGGCGTAGTGAGCGCCTTGGTGGACGCAAATGATCTTGATGTCGAAATATTGGGAAAATCCCCATCATTGTCGGACAAGTCAGAGACATGGATAGCGGAACTCATCCGCGACAATCCCGCCGGGCAATCGGATGAGTTGACGCCGTTTGTCATTGTGCGAGCGATTTGTGAAGCCGATGAACATACAGAATAAAAATAAATGATAAACATGCGGGAAATGATAAAAATCATCCCCCGCATGTTATTTTATGAAATTATAACATTGCTGGCGCTGTGTTGAAACGCTGATTTAATTCTCTGCGGAGGAATTGTTGTGCTCTTGTTATAACACTTTCGCCAAAAAGTTTTGCAGACGTGGGCTTTGCGGATTACTGAAAAACGGCTCCGGCTCTGCTTGTTCGACGATGATTCCTTCGTCCATAAACAGCACACGGTTACCCACTTCCCGGGCAAAACCCATCTCATGCGTGACCATCACCATTGTCATACCCTCGGCGGCCAGTTCGCGGATCAACTCCAGCACCTCTCCTACCATTTCGGGATCCAGCGCGCTGGTTGGCTCATCGAACAGCATGACTTGCGGCTCCATCGCCAAGGCGCGGGCGATGGCAACACGTTGTTTCTGTCCGCCAGAAAGCGTCGCGGGGTATTTTTCCGCCCACGCGTCCAGGCCAATTCGCTGAAGCAAACGATGTGCCGTTGTCCGCGCGGCTTCTTTTGACGTTTTCTTTAACGTCACCGGAGCCAGCGTGATATTCTGCTCCACAGTTAGATGCGGGAAAAGATTAAAATGCTGGAATACCATGCCCATCTTTTGCCGATGCTCGTTCAGTGCTCGACCCTTGTTATGACTTGCGATTTCCTCACCCTCAAACCAAATCTCGCCGCCGGTGGGGAATTCCAAGAGATTCAGGCAACGCAAAAAAGTGCTTTTGCCGCTGCCGGAAGGGCCGACGATAACCACCCGTTCGCCGCGCGTAATCTCTTCGTCAATCCCGCGCAGCACTTCCACCTTGCCGAAGTTTTTATGCAAACCTTTAACGCTGATCACTCTTACGCAGCCTCCTCTCAAACTTCCCGACAAGAAACTCCAGAATCAACACTATGATTAAATAAAACGCGGATACAAAAATCAGAGGAGACTGGTCAAATGTCAAGCCGCGCAGAATGTTGCCGACATGGGTTATCTCTGTGATAGCCGCCATGCCTGCCATGGAAGTCAGCTTAAACAGGTTGATAAACTCATTACCCATCGCGGGCAGGCTGTTTTTAATCGCCTGTGGCAGTACGATTTTAGTCATGGTTTTCGGATAGCTCAACCCCAAGCTGCGCCCGGCTTCCGACTGGCCTTTATCCACACTTACGATACCGCCGCGGAATACCTCTGCAACATAAGCACCGGAGTTAATGCCGAAAGCAAGACTTCCTATTAGCAGTTGATTGCGCGAAGCAGCGAGGATGACAAAGGACCAGATCAAAAGCTGCACAACCATCGGTATCCCCCGGATGACCGATATATACAATTTAATGATCCGGTTTGGAATCCGCAAAAGGATATGCGGTTTTGCCATCGAGTCGTGCGACACGCGGACTATTGCGATTATCAAGCCGATCGCCATGCCAAGCAACAGGGCGAAAAAGGCGATAGACAGCGATGCCCGCAGTCCTCTGAGCCAGAGCAAATAGCGGTCAGAATAGATAAAATTGCGGTAAAGCATTTCCGAGATCGAATCAATCATAAATTATCCACCAACTTTATATAAGTAACCGAGGGGGAAACCCCTCGGTTCTTATATTATTTATTATGCAATTAGGGAACCCTGACAAGAACGTGCTGTCCAGAGTAGAAGTAACCTTGAGAGAAATCCACAAACTCGCGGCGGTCATCCCGGACGGTCATTCCTGCCATGCCGAAGTCCACAGCCCCGGTTTGAACTGCCGGAATAATTGCACCGAACTCCATGTCTAGGATTTCGATCTCATAACCCAGAATATCACCGATGGCCTGTGCAAGGCAAGGGTCGAACCCGACGATCCTGTCGCCCTCCCAAAGCTCAAACGGTGGGAACCCAGCGCTTGTCGCCATCAGAAGTGTGCCGTTGGGGTGGGCTGTTCCAGGCGGGCTGACATATCTGGTTGCGTCTTCAAGCTCTAATATCCAATAATCATATATGGCTTGGAATGTACCGTCGGCGCGCAGCTGGTTAATCGCATCATCAAACATTGCCGTTAACCGGCTACCATGCTGGAGCGCAATGCCGTAATATTCAGCTGTCAATGTTTCCGGCAAGAGAACGAGATAGCCATAATTTGCATAGGCAAACTGGGCACCGGGTATTGCGTCAATGATAACCGCGTCTATCGACCCCGCACGAAGCGCCATCACAGCGTCCGCGAACAGGGGGAAAGCGTCAACATAGGCATCGGGGAAGTTTTCATCAGCGAAGATATGTCCCGTCGTGGCGGTTTGGACGCCAATCCTTATCCCCGGCGTATCCAAGTCGGCAAGTGTTCTGATACCAGTATCATCATTGCCGCCGCAGGCAGCCAATGCAAGTGCCGCCATCGTAATAATTATTAGTATCGCTAAAATCTTTTTCATTTTGTAAATTCTCCTTGTGTCAGATTTGTTGGATTATTATACACCCGGACGGATAAAAATTCAATACCCATTTCTCAACAGTGCCAAGCCTTTGTCAAAATCGTGAGACTTTATAAAGACATAGTCGGTATTGTAGGTGGAAATCACAAACACACTGATACCGGCATTGGCCAATACGCCGGTTATATCGGCGACGATGCCCACCAGTCCAAAATCCAAAATGCCCTCTATCCGAAAAGCTTTCCAACCGGCTTCCACGGCGATAGCGCTTGGCGGCACGTAGTCAGATGGACATACCAAGGATATCTCTTCGTCAGTTTTGGACAGAAAAACGAAGTCGCGGGTGAAGTCAACGCCGCGGGTATCGTTAATTTTGCACACAGAAAAATCTATTTCCAGTGACGTAAATACCATGCAGATTACCTCCAAATTAGAAAATAACTTTATCATATCAGTTGAATCTTTGCAATGGACAGTCATATGCGTGCGATGTTGGAGAATATACATATAAATAATGATTGAAAAGATTGTAGATTTGTGAGATAATTACAATGTGGCGGAATATTTTGGAGCAATGACGGAAATTTTAAGAAAAGCGATTGCGGTGATAGAAAAATTTATTTTGGAGGATCGTTAATGAATAGAATTTTGGAATTACGAGAAAAAGCCGGACTAAATCAAGCGGAATTCGCCAACAAAATCGGCATAAGCCCAAATGATTTATCATCGTGGGAGCGCGGAGAAGCCGAGCCGGATAATGACAGTATCGTGAAATTGGCCAGCTATTTTGAGGTGACGATCGATTTCCTGCTTGGACAAACTGCATGTGCTTGCCCTTTCTGCGGGGCAATGTACGATATGCGGGAGGACGTAAGCTGTCCTCACTGCTTGTCTCAAGCAAGAGGTTAAGCGGCAGACGGCCGCCTGTGCGATGGACAAGATAAAGTGCATCTTTATAGCTTGGTATGACATAATACGAAGCTTGATTTGCTAAGGACAGTAAGGAGGCATAATGAAAACACTGATCATAAATGGTTCACCTAGAAAAAACGGAGACACCGTTGTATTAATTAATGCGTTAAAAAAACACCTCAAAGGTGATGAGCTTGAGTTAAATCCGTTTTACGACACGATTGCCCCTTGTAATGATTGTCGCGGGTGTTGGAAGCAGCCCAGATGCATTATTCGCGACGATATGGACAAGGTCTATGCCGATGATTATGAGGTTTTAGTCATCGCGTCCCCTTTACATATGTCATCCTTGCCCGGCCCTCTTGTGAATTTGGCGAGCCGATTGCAGATGTACTACGCCTCCAGAGAAAAGTTGCATGCGCCGATTCCCCGCCGGAAGAAAGATGCGGTGATGATCCTGGTTGGCGGTGGAGGCGGTGGCAGTCCGGATATTGCAGTACAGCAAATGAAGACCATTTTTAGCCTTCTTTGGGCGAAACTGGATGATGAAAATATCGTCATGTCTATAGATACCGATCGCGTTCCTGCCGAAGATGATGAAGCGGCGATGGCGCGGGTAAAGGAGATTGCGCAGAGATTGACCCGTTAGCTGCCGGAAAACATACGGTATGGAAGTGCCATATTCAAAAAATGAAAAAGCCTTGAATATGCTGAAAAATCAGCACTTTCAAGGCTTTTTCTCGCGTTGTTGACTTGGTCGGAGTGGGGAGACTCGAACTCCCGGCATCCAGCTCCCAAAGCTGGCGCGCTACCAACTGCGCTACACCCCGATAGGTTGACCGATAGGTATAATACCACAGTCTCCGCCAAGTTTCAAGTGCTTTTCTTTGAATATTAGCAAAATATTGCACCGCCTTGCCAAATATGATATACTGATCGAAATTATTAAGAATAGGAGTGATAAAAATGTCAGCACCAAACTTTTTCCAAATTCTTTCGGAGGAGACACCATCCATAAGCAAGGCGTTTTTCGATCTGGTCGGCTCTATACAAAAAGACGCGGGTCTTGACGAAAAGACTTTTCAGCTGGTCTACATCGGTATACAAGCGACAAATGGGGCAGTTGCCTCTGTTGCGGCTCACACCGGCATGGCGAAAGCGGCCGGCGCAACCCGTGAGGAAGTGCGCGGTGCCGTGCTTGTCTCTATGATGACAACCGGGGTAAACGGAATCGCCGCATGTCTCTCCGCCGCGCTGGAGGCTTATGACAACGCGTAACTGAGGTGTTTTAGTAAAGGGAAAATGAACATCTGTAAAATTCGCAGGCGGATAAAACGGAGCAGCAAAACAGGACGCAAAAATAAATGCGTCCTGTTTTTATTTACAAAATTAGATATGTATGCGCCAAAGATCAGAGACGATTGAGGGTGCAAAAAGCCCCCGGTCTTGTTTAATTTTAGAGCCTTTTGACTATTGTCAAAGGCCGGGAGAGCGGCTTTTATTTGCGCCGGGAAGCTTCGCGTGGCCTGAGCATGGCAGTTTCTAGTCTATCTTTAAATCCAAATTGCGCATATAAGCCATGTGCATCATCTGTATCAAGCAATCCAAGCAATTGCGCCAATTTTTCGTGTTCGGTGATTGTTTTCACCAGA
>WQVW01000125.1 GCA_009785655.1 Oscillospiraceae bacterium
GCCACATATTTCTCCCGATGAAAGGCCACCGCGCCATTGCCGCCCTTACCCGCTTTGACTGTTATTGAGGCTTTGTCTACAAACATGTTGTTTCTCCTTCGTATAGTGCCTATATCCGGCGTTATTTGTTTTGCTCCATGAGCCATTCATCCGCACCGTTTTTAATGATTTTTTGCATATTATGGAATGCCGCTAAGTGTGACGGCTTCCCGTCATAGTAGAAATCGTTTAACATAACGCATGGGAACTCACCGCACTCTCCACAATGAAGCAATCCGCGCTGAATGGCACAGGCACGCGTTGGGCAGTCGTCAACCAACGCAGTCTCATTCCTACATCCCTGGCAATTCATGTTCTGCTTGTAATTCGCACATTCCCCGCAAAACATCCCGCAATACGATAAAGCTTCATATTTGCCCATCAAGCGTCGCTCCTCGCATAAAATTAAAAATTATCTGCTTTTGTTTTCGATATTACAACAGACTCAAAGTTTTCGATATGTCAAATTCTAAAAAAGGCTTTTTATTTAGGATTCTGTCAAGACAGGTGGAAATAAAATCATCTCCCCACTTATTATGCGCACCCTTACTTTTGTTTTCAAGAATGGTAGACAGATAGACAAAATCTCGCATTGTAAACAAAGGCTGCAAATTCATTATCACATCTCTGTTCAGCTTGTTTTCTGTGATGTATCCGGCAATTAAATAATACAACATCATTTCCGCTTCTTCCGCTTTTGTTATAAGCTTTGTCGGGTCATCGCTGAGTAAGAAACAATGCACCCAAATAGCTATATCGGTCGCATACCATGAATACTCACACTCATCAAAATCAAAAACCGTGATATGGCCGTTTTCATCAATCATGTAATTTGAAAGCTGATAATCGCCGTGAGTCAACCCAAAAACATCACTATCTATGGGTAGATCACTCATTTCATTCATGTATTCTACAAAGGCGCTGTACAGCTTTTCATCATATGCGCGGAATAATTCATATGCCTTTATCAAATGCTGGCTTTCGTTCCACAAGCGTCGTTTTTCTGCACGTTCCGGCTTATAGTCTCTGGCTAATCTGTGAATTTTTCCGAGTTCTTTCCCTATATTTTTCAGTTTTTCCGGCGTTGAATCCGAACTACGGCCATCCCAATTTTGCCCGTTCGCCCATGAAAAAGCCGCAATATAAAACGCTTGATTATCAACAGTAACAAATAAAACGCTTTTATTATCAACCGTTAAAAGTGGAGAAACAACTGCGGCACCGTTTTTGTATAGATAAAGCTGAAAATCCAGTTCGCTGGAAATTTGGTTAATACTACGGTGCCGCTCTGACGTAATGCGTAAAATAAATGAATTGTCAGGGCAAATCACTTTGTATGCATAATTATGTAATTCCCTTATAAATTCAACACGCACCGCAGTTTCATCAAATTGCCCTGCTATTCGTAGCAAATCAATGCCGCGAAAAATATCATCCATATATTCACTCTCCTACCCCGTCAGTAACGTCAGCATACCGTCAAAACTTCCTCGATACATGCACGCTTACGCGGGTTTGAGTCCTGCGCGGCGCGCTGCCCGGTGAAACGCTACCGCACATAATGCTTATCAGGCGTCTTATATAAATTTCACAGCAGTGCCAGTAGCCAAGACGCAATTGGTGCTGCCGCCCCCGAAAGCGTAGCGAACGTTGATGATCGCATCAGCGTTCATTTGTTTTGCTTCGCTTTCCATTTCTGCATTGGCGCGCTGTGCCGCCTTTTGCAAATTCACGCCAAAGGCAAGCATACCCCACCCATTGACTATAGCAAGTGTCTCAAAGTTTTTACCTGTAATAAAATCCGTATTGACTAGAATCATAGTTTTATCTCTCCTTTATTTTGTATCTTCTAAATTTTACGCATCCACTACCCGGTCGGAGATGTCAGCACACCTTCAAAGCTTCCCTGGTACGTACACACCCATGCGGGTTTGAATCCGGCGCGATGCGCCACCCGCTGGGACGCAACATTGCTGTAAGACGTACCATAATAAGGAATCTTCCCGCGTTCCAGAATCTCAATCGCCAGTCTGTTTGTCAGCATCGCCGCGATACCTCGGTCGCGGTATTCCGGATATACATCAATTCCGATCTGCCACAGCATTTCACAGTCTGCGCTTGCTCCCGCCATGCCAACAACGTTTGCATCCACCCTCGCCAACGTTGCCAGTATGTCCGGGCGAGGATGGTTTTCATCGTATCCGAGGGCATTTTTGAAATCGGGATAAAGCCCATAGAGTTCCAATATATCATCCCGCTCTAAAACCTCAACATCAAACCCATCCGACATTGATAGTAGACTCAAATTGTTATCCGGCAGAAAATAATGACCGACACCGCGCACGAACGGCATGGAAAATGCCTCATCGCGATTCTTTCCGTCAAGCTGTTCACAAAGATATGGCAGAATATCCGGCGCGGCCGACACGATGACCGCACCGCCCATTGTCAGCATTTCAAAATGACGTTCGCTACGCAAGAACAGACGCCTGCCTGGATTCTCTTTCGCTTCGCAGAACACGAACCCATCACCGCCAAAGTCCTCCGGCAAGCAGTTCAAGTCAATCGCCAACTGGGCGCGGACTTCTGACAACATAATCAAATCCACAGCACAGATGCTAACACCCTCGCCATCTGCGCTCTGGTCAGACTTGCGCCCGGCATTAATCTTCCGTCAGCGCCGCCGACAACGCCGAGACCTACAAGTGTCGCCGTCGGTATTACCGCGAATTCGGATATCGAATCGTAATCGGTAAACTCAGACAAGTCAACCATCATATATTCCGAAACTTCTATATCAAGTATGCCCAACGCCCGATAGACGAATGTAAATGCCTCCTGCCTTGTTAGCGGGGAGAGCGGGTTGAATCGGTTGCCGCCCACACCTTGGGCGATACCCATCTCTTGCGCCCAGGCGACGGCATCGGCGAAATAGACATCAAACGGCACATCCTCAAAGTCGGAAGAGCTGCCGGGAATTGGCTCCCCCGCCGCCCTGTGCAGCATCAGCACGAAGTCGCCTCTGCGTATCTCAAGATTCGGCCCGTAAGTTTCAGGCGTAATTCCCGTCACAATCCCGGCGTTGAACAGATATTCCACATATCCTCGCGCCCAATGATCCTGCATGTCCTCAAACCCACCGCCGATTTCGACTTCAATCACTTCGTGTCTGTCGCCGGCAGATACGGTGATCGTTCCGCGTTCACCAATCGTCTCCCCTGCGACAAAAACACCGAGTTCAGTAAACTCCCCGATATCGCCGTCCACCGTGTATGTAAACGCATCCATCTGCGATATGACGTTACGTCTGTAGAACGTTGCCGCAACGTCGAACTCAAACACATCTCCCGGCTGCAGCGTCACTGACGTCAACCGCGCGGCATGTTCCCGCCGTGAGACAATGATTGATGTAGGTTCGGTAATCACAAATATCTCACCCACACCCTGCGCCCCGGTGGATGCTGACTGCAACGTGATCACGTCCGACCCCGCGATACTGCCGGCCGTATACCATGTGCCGCTGATAAAGGAATCATATGCCGTCGCCACCGCTGTAATGTCGTACGGCGCAGTAACAGGCATGTATCCCCCGTCTGTTGCTATAAAGTTGAGATATGTACTGGATCCCGCAAGTACAATTATTCCGTCGTTTTCAAGGTGCAGATTCCGCACAAAACCGTCAGATACTGCATTTGTTACGAATAATATGTAAGTCGAGCATCTGCGCTCCGCCCCGTCAGATGGGCGGGAAATCACCCGGCTGTACTGCTCACCCGGTAACCGCACGCTGATGGCGGAAGAACCGCCGCCGTCAAAGTTCACAGCGTACACTGCCCCCTGGCGGATAAATTCATCCGCCAGCTCGTCCATTGTCAGGCCGACCGAATACGGGCTGTTGCGCCCGTCAACCACGATGCTTATTACACTGCCATCCTCGCGCAGGCCAAACGCCGTCCGCGGTGCACGCGCGCGTAGTGCCTGATCCCACTCGTCGGCGTCTGTTCGGATTCCGTTCGCGACAAGTATGTCACCACCGCCCGTTGCGAATTGGGCTTGCGCCAGCCTTTCATCATTTGCCGTTGTTGTCATGGTAACAATGTCGCCAATGGCGAAACTGTCATGCACTTCACACCATCCGCTTTGCTCTGCGGCGGTGAGTACCATGTATCCTTGCCCTATGTACATATCCCCGTCTGACTGAATCTTGTCAACCACCTGCAGCGTCATTTCCCCCGATACTGTGGGGACACCGTAAAGTATTCTGAAACGCACCGACCACCCGGGCGACGATGTTCTTGTCGTATCATTTGAAAACGCCTCTGAAAACAAATACATGCCGCCTGTATCGACGCGGGCTTTGTTAAAATGATACAGTCTCACCGTCTCTCCCGCGTTATACACCTCAAATCCACCGCCATTATTGGTCAGCGTGATCTGCACATGCGGTGACGGTATGAAAAAAACGCCCCCGTTATTGTCAAAGGCCACGGCGGCTCTTCTGGATGCACTGGATTTGTAAATCCCGTTTTCAATCACAATGCCCATCGGAATGCCGGTCTGCATTGAAAAGAAGTCCGAATTAACAGCGGCAAGCACGTTGTATCCTAAACCTTCAGCATGGCTTACAATCTCCGATATCCTGTTCGCGCCAGCAACTGTGGGGCCTGTCATTACGATCGGAAATGCGTCCCCCGCCCCGGTCAACCGCAGTTGAAAACTCTCTGCCCGCCCTGGGGCACCCAACCATGAGATGGTGTTTATGTACTGCAAATTGTTCGCTAACCACCGTGTGTTTGTGTACACCGTGTTGCCGATGGCGTAGACGGCAGTGGATACCAGAATCGCCAATATAATGAAAAGCGAAGTTCCGGCTCTCAGTAATTTACGTTTCATCAGATTTTTCCTTTCATCGCTGGAGTTAACGTCCATTATAGCATAAAACTTCCCTGAATTTCAACAGCCGCGCCCAGCAATGGCATGTTTTCCGCAAACACATTGTCGGAAAATGCTGTGAAATCAGGGAAGTTTTATTGTGTTGGTAATTTTTGCTTTATTTCGCTAAGGGCTCATAAACCTCCGGCATTCTGCGTTTGTGCTCGCTTCTGTTGTGATATCTTTCGATTATCGCAGCGTCTTCCGGTGAGGCAGTTCCATGCAACAGGAAATCGTCAATGCTTTTGTATGAAATTCCCATGTCCGCTTCATCCGTCTGCCCGTCGTAAAGCCCGGCGGAGGGGGCTTTTTTCACGATATTTTCCGGCGCGTTGAAATGCCGTAAAAACGCGTAGATTTCCGTCACCGTGAGGTCAGCTATCGGATTGAAGTCAAACGCGCCGTCTCCCCATTTTGTGAAGTAGCCCATGTGCCGCTCGCTTCTGTTCCCTGTTCCGGCAACGAGTCTGTTCTCACTCGCGGCCACGGAA
>WQVW01000126.1 GCA_009785655.1 Oscillospiraceae bacterium
ATCGGCAGGAAATGGAAGAAGCGGAAAGAGTTCAGCGAGAGATCAATCGCTTGGAAGAAGAATTACGCAGACAGGAAGCCGCCGCGGCGGCTCGTGCCGCTGCAAGTGGGCAGTCTTCCAACGCCGTTCGAGGCACTGGAGAACTTTTGTGGCCTGTCGCAGGCACCAGCCGCGCAAACGTTACCAGCCACTTTGGCGTCAGGCGACACCCGGTATTCGGGACAAGCAGAATGCACAACGGCATTGATATCGGCGCACCCAGCGGTCGTAATGTCTTTGCGGCTGACACCGGCACGGTTTTAATATCCAGACGTAACGCATCTTTCGGCAACTACATAGTCATCAGTCACGGAGACGGCGTGACCACACTGTATGCGCATCTGAGCACGCGCAGTGTATCCGTGGGCGACACTGTGACAAGGGGAGACGTAATCGGACGCGTAGGATCGACCGGCATTTCGACAGGCCCACACTTGCATTTTGAGGTATCTGTCAACGGTGCCAGGATCAATCCATTGAGCCGTCTATAATCTCATTGATGATTGGATAACATGGAAAAAAGATATTCATTAAAATTTGTGTTAACGCTGATGCTATTCGCGTCAGCGTTAACGTGTTTGGTGATACTACTCACTTTCGGTCGTGAGCTTGGTGTTTTTAACGGCAAGTTCAGATATGTGCGTCAGTATTCAGAGTTGCTGACGCGGATTGATGCATTCTATATCGGTGAATACGATATGGTTGACATATCCGCCGCCGCACGATGGGCAGCTATATCGGCCTTGGGGGACAGATGGTCATATTATCTCACGCCAGAGCAATATGCTGAGCATTTGGACAGCGCGAACAACAGATTCGCCGGTATTGGCATCAGTATTTCGATTGATGAATCAGTCGGCGGAATGCGGGTGGAATATGTCTTCCGCGGTTCACCGGCTGAAACGGCGGGACTGGTTTCCGGGGACATCATCACCGGGGTTGACGGCGAGGATATCACGCATCTTGATCTGGATGGCACACGTGGCCTTTTGACCCGGCCGCTTGGCAGCACAGTTGAATTGACGGTACTGCGGGCAGGCAGCGTTGTCGAAACAATCCATGCCGTGTATGACTTTGTGTTTATAGACCCTATATCGTTCGAGATGCGCTATGAAAACATAGGGTATATCGCGATTTCAAACTTTGACAGCGGCGCGGCGGAAAGTTTCATCTCGGCGGTTGATGCGCTGATTGCATCCGGCGCGGAATCGTTTATCTTTGATGTCAGAAACAACGGTGGCGGCAGAGTTTGGGAGCTTACGCGAATGCTTGACCATTTGCTGCCGGCGGGTGAGATATTTATCGCGGTAGACAGATCTGGCCATGAGGAAATCATCAGATCCGGCCCTGGGATGATTGATCTGCCGGCTGTTGTGCTGGTGAATAGATACTCATTCAGCGCGGCGGAGTATTTTGCGGCCATGCTGCGTGAATATGATTATGCCTATATCGTCGGTGAACAGACCACGGGCAAAAGCCGCTCTCAGATATTAATCCCGTTGTCCTGCGGCGGTGCGATGCGCATTTCGTCTGGGCAATACCTCACCAAAAACAGGGTCAGTCTTTACGATGTGGGCGGCGTGACTCCGGATTATCAAATAGACATGACGGACGACGAATTTACATTGTTTAGATGGGGAAATCTTGAAAAAGACGATGACCCGCAGCTTCAATATGCGCTTTCACTGTTGACCGGGTTTGACTAATCACGTATATTGTCCTAAAAACAACGCAAAATATAGAGCCCTGCTGTATGGACTGACATAAAGCGCGCTTTTTCCTGCTTGACAAAGTGTGGATACTTTAATATAATCCCATAAACAATAAACTCACTGCCCGGCGGAATCCGGGCTGAATATATTGACCTGTTCAAGTTTTTTGAACAGGTCTATAAATAAAGTATAGAGTTATCCTAGAAAGGATTTGATCACCATGGTAAAAGAAGCAAGATTTAAAATGAGCCAGGAACGTTTGCAGGAGCTGAAGGATGAGCTGATATATCTGCAAACGGTGCGTGAAAAAGAAGTTGCCCAGCAGATAAAAGAGGCAAGATCTTTTGGCGACCTTTCCGAAAACAGCGAATATGACGAGGCCAAGACAGAGCAAGGCAAGCTGTATTCAAAAATTGCCGAAATTAAAAATCTGATCGACAACGCGGAGATCGTAATCGTCTCTGACAGAACCGACGTCATCAGCATTGGCAGCCGCGTCACGGTCAAAGATCTTGAGCTGGGTTCTGAAGAAACGTATGAAATCGTCGGCTCACAAGAAGCCGATCCGATCATGAGCCGGATTTCCGACGATTCGCCGTTCGGTAAAGGTTTGTTGGATCGAAAAAAAGGCGACGTCGTGGAAATCGACGCGCCGGCCGGTATTTTGAAATTTAAGATACTTAAGATAGATTAAGTGGGTGCATTTATGGAAGACATTACGCAAGACCATCCAGAAGAACAATCGCTTTCAGAAATTCTGCAAATACGCAGAGATAAGCTGAAAAAACTGCAAGACGATGGGCGCGACCCGTTTGAAGTTACCAAGTTCACGCGCACAGCCTATACTGCAGACGTACATGAAAATTTTGACGCCATGGAAAACAGCGATGTATCTATGGCGGGTCGCATCATGGCAAAACGCGAGATGGGTAAGGCTATTTTTGCCGATATTGTCGATGATAAAGGGCGGATTCAGCTATATATCAAACTCAACGACGTCGGTGAAGAAGCGTTTGAAGGAATCAAAAAAGGCGACATCGGCGACATTATTGGCATTACCGGGCGTGTGTTCAAAACAAAAATGGGCGAGATATCCATCCACTGCAAAACGGTGACACTGCTGGCAAAATCTCTGCGTCCGCTGCCTGAAAAATACCACGGATTGACGAATCAGGAACTGAAATACCGTCAGCGGTACTTAGACCTCATCATGAATCCGGACACGCGCAAAACATTTGAGGTGCGCAGTGCGTTTATCCGTCATGTGCGGTCGTTCCTGGATAACCGCGGATATATGGAGGTTGAAACGCCGGTGCTGAACACCGTATCAGCCGGTGCGACAGCCAGACCGTTTACCACGCATCATAACACGCTGGACATTGATATGTATCTGCGTATTGCGACAGAACTGCCATTAAAGCGTCTGATTGTCGGTGGGATTGAGCGCGTTTACGAGATCGGCCGGATATTCCGCAATGAAGGCATGGATACAAAGCACAATCCAGAATTCACAACTGTTGAGCTTTATGAGGCTTATGCCGATTACTACGATATCATGGATTTGTTTGAAGACCTCTTGGCATCGGCTGCGCAGGAAATATTGGGCAGCTACACGCTCTCCTGGCAGGGCGAGACGCTGGATCTCACACCGGGTTGGAAGCGTCAAACCATGGCGGAGGCAGTGCTTGAACACACCGGCGTGGACTTTATGTCATTCACCACCACAGAGGACGCCGTCAAAGCCGCCGCTGAAATTGGCGTCAAAATGCCGCAGGGCAAAGCGCCGTCTTGGGGCGACCTGTTGTTCGAGTGTTTTGATCAAAGAATCGAAGACAAACTGATACAACCTGTGTTCATCATAGACCACCCAGTCGAAGTTTCGCCGCTGGCGAAAAAGAAGCCGTCTGACCCGAGACTGACAGAACGTTTTGAGCTTTTCATCTGCCGTAACGAGATGGGCAACGCGTTCAGTGAGTTGAACGACCCGATCGACCAAAAACAGCGATTCCAACGTCAAGCGGCGATGAGAGCTTCCGGCGACGATGAAGCGGGCATGATGGACGAGGATTTTATCACTGCATTGGAATACGGTATGCCCCCGACAGGCGGTCTCGGCATCGGCATAGACCGCTGCGTGATGATGCTGACGAACAATTCATCTATCAGAGATGTATTGCTGTTCCCTACGATGAAACCACTGCCGGCAGCGGAAGAATAGAAACATGAGTGCGTGATGGAAACAATTACAAGCCGGAAAAATCCGCTCTGTGCGCATGTTAAGAAACTCGGTGCGCACCGTGCCTACAGGCAGGAGCGCGGCGAGTTTCTCTGCGATGGCGTGAAACTCCTGGAAGAAGCGTTAAAAAGCGGCGCTGATATCACAACCGTACTGACAGCGTCAGATATGCATTCCCCCAAAAATATCCGCGCTTTCCAAACCACACAGGAAATACTTGATTCACTGTCTCCGTTGAAAACAGCGCAAGATGTTCTGTTTACATGCAAAATGCCGCAACCAATCGATTTCACGCCGGATTTTGTCGGATCAGGCACACACATATTGCTTGATGGCATACAAGACCCGGGAAACCTGGGGACGATTGTTCGCACGGCAAACGCACTCGGCATCCGCAGCGTTATACTGCTGGACGGCTGCGCGGATTTGTACAATCCGAAAACAATCCGTGCGTCAATGGGCGCGATCTTCCGGCAACACGTCTGTCATACAAGTGCATCAGCACTTGCAGAATTTTCCGCAGAAAGTGATCTGAGAATTATTGGTGCCGCGTTGGAAGGCACAGATGTTTCCGCAGTCAATCTCAAAAACACAATCATTGCCATCGGCAGCGAGGGGAGAGGCTTGTCTGAACCAGTGTTGTCATTGTGCAATAATCTGATATCAATACCCATGTCACCTGCGTGCGAATCATTAAACGCGGCAGTCGCCGCCTCAATCATCATGTGGGAGGCGGCACGAGTGCGCGATTAATATATTGATATAAGGTGGTGGAGAACAATGTCGTCCCTGAAATACTGGGTGTGGCTTTCGTCTGTCAGCGGTGTCAGTGCCGCCGTGGCGGGTATCTTGCTGAGACGTTTTGAAACGCCGGAACAAATCTATTACGCGGACGCCAGTGAGTTTAAGGAAATCGGCATCAAACCAGCCGACATTTCGCTTCTCTCGCGCAAAAATATCGAATTCGCGAATAGAATACTCAGCAAGTGCGAGGAAAAGCATTTTCGCATTATAACGCTGCAAGACGTGGAGTATCCGGACAGGCTGCGGAACATCTATGACCCGCCGATTGTGCTTTATATCCGCGGAACGCTCCCGGTGATCGACGAAGAAGCTGCCGTTGCGATTGTCGGAACACGATCCAGCACACCGCCGGGGATCGCCGTGTCGGAACGGATAGGGTATGAACTTGCCAGATATGGCTTGCTTGTCGTGTCCGGATTAGCGCGCGGAATAGATTCAGCCGCTGCGAAAGGCGCGTTGAGAGGCGGCGGAAGAGTCCTTGGCGTTTTAGGCTGCGGACTGGACGTTGTGTATCCGTCTGAAAACGAAGACCTGTATGACGATGTGACCAAATCCGGGGCAATCATCAGCGAATACCCGCCCGGTACGCCGCCGCACGGTGGAAATTTTCCGGTGCGGAACCGAATATTAAGCGGCGTATCCCTCGGCGTCGCAGTGGTGGAAGCCCCGA
>WQVW01000127.1 GCA_009785655.1 Oscillospiraceae bacterium
TCTGTATTGACTTTCTGGGATAATGCGCATAAAATAACATATTCAATCATGAAATCAGGTGTTTTATTATGAATGATAGAGATCTTAATGATCTTGTGAAATCCATCACCACAAGCTATAAGGAAGATTCCGCCGGTGAAGATACGTGTCTAGACGGGTTACCGAGCCGGGGCGAAGTGGAGGCGCTGAATACGATTTTGCGGCGGCTGCTGTTTCCTGGGTATTTTGATGATGCCGTGGTAAACTCCCCAGATATGGAGTGGCGCGTCCGGGACTTGCTTATCGCGGCAGAGCAGCGGTTGCGCCGACAGATCGCGTTGTCGTTGTGTCTGGATACCTGTGGCGAGCTGTGTGAAAAATCCTACAACAAAGCGGGGGAGATTTGCCAGGATTTCTTTTCAAAACTCCCCGCCGTGCGCAAAGTGCTGCTGACAGATGCGCAAGCGACATATGACGGTGACCCGGCCGCGAAAAGTGTGCATGAGGTGATATTTGCGTATCCCGGCATGTTCGCGATCACAGTGTATCGCCTGGCGCATGAGCTTTATAAGCTGGAAGTGCCGTTCATACCACGGATGATGTCGGAACATGCCCATAGCTTGACCGGCATTGAAATCAATCCAGGCGCTGTGATTGGCGGCCATTTTTTCATTGACCATGGTACCGGCGTTGTAATCGGCGAGACGGCGGAGATAGGTTCCCACGTGAAGCTGTATCAAGGCGTGACGTTGGGGGCATTGTCTACCAGAGGCGGTCAGCGTCTGCGCGGGCAAAAACGCCACCCGACGATCGAGGATGAGGTGACTGTCTATTCAGGTGCGACCATCCTGGGCGGCGAGACGGTGATTGGCCGCGGCAGCGTCATCGGCGGCAACGCATTTGTTATTGAGTCTGTGCCGCCGAACACAAACGTCAGCATGAAAAAGCCGGAGCTGGACTTTAAACTGAGACAAATTACGGAAAAAGAATAAGGAGCATAAGAAAACATGACAGGCAGGATGAACGAAAGATTTGAATTGAACAAAAATCTGGCGCAAATGCTGAAGGGCGGCGTCATAATGGACGTGACGGGGCCAGAACAGGCCAAAATCGCAGAGGCCGCCGGGGCGTGCGCTGTTATGGCGTTGGAGCGTATCCCAGCCGATATTCGCGCCGCCGGGGGCGTGTCACGCATGAGCGACCCGAAAATGATCAAAGGGATACAGCAAGCGGTGACAATCCCTGTGATGGCAAAATGCCGGATCGGCCACTTCACAGAGGCGCAAATTCTTGAGGCGATTGAGATTGATTACATCGACGAGAGTGAAGTGCTTTCTCCGGCGGATGATAGATACCACATAGACAAGGCGCAATTTGCTGTTCCATTTGTCTGCGGCGCGAAAGACCTCGGCGAAGCACTGCGGAGAATTAACGAGGGTGCGGCAATGATCCGGACGAAAGGCGAACCCGGTACAGGCGACATTATACAAGCTGTCCGCCACATGCGCATGATGCAGAGCGAGATTCGCAGATTTAAGTCGATGAGCATTGATGAGCTGTACGACGCAGCGAAGGTGTTGCAAGTGCCGTACGAGCTTGCGCTGTATGTGCATGAGAAAGGGAAACTCCCGGTTGTGAACTTTGCCGCCGGAGGCGTTGCGACGCCCGCCGATGCCGCACTGATGATGCAGCTGGGGGCAGAGGGTGTGTTTGTAGGTTCCGGCATATTCAAGTCCGGCAACCCGGAAAGACGTGCCGCCGCAATTGTCAAAGCCGTGACAAACTTCAATGATCCCAAAGTATTGGCGGAGCTTTCAGAAGATCTGGGTGAAGCAATGGTCGGGATTAACGAAGCCGAGATCACACTGTTAATGGCAGAGCGCGGGAAATGAGTATCGGAATACTCGCCCTGCAGGGCGCATTTATAGAACATGTTATGAGGTTGCGTGAACTCGGCGTGGAAGCGTTTGAAATCAGGCAGCTGCGCGATATTGAAGACGGAATGGACGGACTGATACTCCCCGGCGGGGAGAGTACCGTTATCAGCAAGCTCCTGCGAGATTTACAGCTTTTTGATCCGTTACGGGAATCAATTGAGAATGGATTGCCGGTGTTCGGGACATGCGCGGGGCTTCTGTTGCTTGCAAAAAATGTTGTCAATGACGGTGCGCCTGGTTTTGCGGTGATGGATATCACGGCAAAGCGCAATGCGTACGGCCGGCAGTTGGGCAGCTTTTTGGCGAAAGAGAGTTTCGCGGGGGTACCCAATGTACCGATGACGTTTATCCGTGCGCCGTTTATAGAGTCTGTTGGTGCCGGTGTGGAAATCCTGGCGCAGACGGGCGGACATATTGTCGCGGCGAGGCAAGATAATGTGTTGGTCACTGCGTTTCACCCGGAATTGGGTGACGATGTGACAGTTCACCGCTATTTTCTTGATAACGTGGTTGATTCGTAGGGGCGCACAGTGTGCGCCCTTATTTTTGTCGCATATTCGCTATTTTTGGGAAATTGATTCAATCATTTTGTTAAATCTTCTTGCCAGCAATTAGCCGATTGTAAATCGTTTGCGGATATGTTATCATGTATCAAGTGTAAAAATAAAAAATAGGAGGTTAGTCTATGACGGAAAATACATGTCAAGACCACGGCCAGCTGAAAGAGATTGATGAATTTATCGATCAATTGGCCAAGCAAGGCAGCCTGGATGGGAAGCTGATTGCGATTTTACATAAGGCGCAAGAGATAGTGGGTTATCTGCCGGATGAGGTGCAAGCGCATATTGCCCGGCGGCTTTCAATGCCGCCTGCGAAAGTAAATGGTGTGGTCACGTTCTACTCATACTTCAGTACAGTGCCAAGGGGTAAGTACGTGGTCAACATATGCATGGGCACGGCTTGTTTTGTGCTGGGTGCGGACAAGATTTTGGAGGAGTTCAGCAAACAGCTGGGTATTGAGCCGGGACAAACCACGCCGGATCATATGTTCACGTTAAACGCCCTGCGTTGTGTGGGCGCGTGCGGCTTGGCTCCGTTGGCGGTCGTTAACGAAAAACTGTATGGCAAGATCACCATCGATGATGTTAAAAAGATCATTGAAGAGTATAAAGAAGGAGGTGTGGGGAATGAGTAAAGTGACATCGCAAGCGCAATTAAGAGAACTCAGAGAAAAATACGCCGCGGCTATGCTGCTGAGAGATACGCCGGAAATACCTGTCACGTCAACAGAGAAATCTGATGGAATTGCTAAGAAGCACGTTCTGCTTTGCACAGATACAGGCTGTGAAGCGGCGGAAGGCTCGAAAATCTATGACACATTTATCTCAGAGCTGAAAGCAAACGGGATTGAAAAAGAAGTAAATGTGATCAAAACAGGCTGCTTCGGTTTCTGCAAGCAGGGCACCTGTGTCAAAGTTTTCCCGGAAGACGTTTCTTATGTCATGGTCACATCGAATGACGTGCCGGAAATTGTGTCATCGCATTTGAAAAACGATGAGCATGTGGAAAGACTGCTGTTTAAAGACCCGATAACGAATGAGCTTATACACACCCAGCACGAAATACCGTTCTATAAAGGACAAGTCCGTATCGCGCTTAGAAACTGCGGCCTGATTGCCCCGACCAGCATTGATGAATATATAGCGCAGGACGGATATGAAGCGTTAAGCCGCTCGATTTTTGAGATGGAGCCGAAAGAGATTATTGACAAAGTCAAGGCCGCCAACTTGCGCGGACGCGGCGGCGGCGGATTCCCGGCAGGTGACAAATGGGAATCTACAGCCCGTGCTGTCGGCGAAAAGAAATATGTCATCTGCAACGGGGACGAAGGTGACCCCGGTGCGTTTATGGATCGTGCGATACTGTACGGTGACCCGCACAGCGTGCTGGAAGCCATGGCCATCTGCGGTCGGGCGATTGGCGCGGATGAAGGCGTCATTTATACAAGGGCTGAATATCCCAAAGCAGTAAAAATGCTTAACGCCGCGATTAAACAGGCCGAAGAACGCGGCCTGTTGGGCGACAACATTCTGGGCAGTGATTTCAGCTTTAAAATATCCGTGACGTTGGGCGCAGGCGCATTCGTCTGCGGTGAGTCCACAGCACTGTTGAACTCCGCCCAGGGGCAGAGAGGTGAGCCGCGCAACAAACCGCCGCGTACCGCCGACAAAGGCCTTTGGTTTAAACCGACATCGCTGAATAATGTTGAGACATTTGCGTGTGTCCCGCCGATCCTGATTAAAGGCGCGGATTGGTTCAAAAGCATCGGCACAGAGAATTCGCCTGGTACGAAGATATTTGCCCTTGCAGGTAAGATTAACACGGTTGGTTTGATTGAAGTTCCAATGGGCATCACGATCAGAGAGATCGTTGAAAATATCGGTGGCGGCGTTAAAGACGGCAAGAAGCTCAAAGCCGTCCAAACCGGCGGCCCATCAGGCGGATGCATCGCGGCTGATGGTATTGACATCGAAGTTGACTTCGACTCGCTTGACGCGATCGGTTCAATGATGGGTTCCGGCGGTATGATCGTTCTGGACGAAGACGACTGCATGGTCAACGTCGCGAAATTCTATATGGACTTTATCGTGGAAGAATCCTGCGGCAAATGCACACCGTGCCGTGTAGGCACAAAGCGTATGCTTGAGATACTGGAAAGAATCACAGACGGTCATGGTACAGAGGAAGATTTGGTTGAGCTTGAGAATTTAAGTGAAGTGATACAAAACACCTCTTTGTGCGGACTTGGACAAAGTGCGCCGAACCCTGTTGTGTCAACGCTGAAATATTTCAGAGACGAGTATATTGCGCATGTCAGGGACAAAAAATGTCCGGCAGGGGCATGTACAAACATGACCAGCTTCAGAATTATCGCTGATAAATGCATCGGCTGTACGGTGTGTGCGAAAGTGTGCCCCGTTTCCTGCATCTCGGGTGAGCTGAAGCAGCCGCATGTCATCGACCAGGAAAAATGCGTAAAATGCGGCGCATGTGTGGACAAATGTAAATTTGCCGCAATCGTGCGCGAATAGGAGGGTAGATATGTCAGATAACGCTACAGTGAACATAAAGATTAATGATATTCCTGTCGTCACCAAAAAGGGCGAGAGTGTTTTAGAGGCGGCAAAACAGGCCGGTATACACATACCTGCGCTGTGCTATATGAACATGCACGATCTTGAAGTATTGAACAGACCGGCAAGCTGCCGAATCTGTGTTGTAGAACAGGTGGGCGGTCGCAAAGGCAAATTGGTTCCGGCGTGTGCCACGTTCGTATTTGAAGGTATGGAGATTCGTACCAATTCAAAGAGGGCATTGCACGCCCGCCGCACAGTGGTTGAGCTGATGCTGTCCGACCATCCGACAGATTGTTTGACTTGCGCAAAAAACCTGGATTGCCAACTGCAAACATTCGCGGCGGAGCTGGGTGTAAGA
>WQVW01000128.1 GCA_009785655.1 Oscillospiraceae bacterium
GCACCCGTTTCGCCCACCAGTCCCAGTGTTTGGCCTTTCTTCAGCCACAGGCTCACTCCGTTCACCGCTTCCACTGTCTCGTCTTCCAGAACGTAGTGTACCACCAAGTCCTCTACTGCTAAAACCACTTCCTCTGTGGTTGCTTTGTGCTCTTTACTCATCTGCTCCGCCTCCCTATTTCTTCAACTTCGGGTCAAATGCATCACGCAGTCCGTCGCCCAACAAGTTGAACGCCATCACCGTCAGCATGATGAACAGCCCAGGGAATGTCGTCACCCACCATGCGTGACGCACAACAGCCCTGCCCGCCGAAACCAGTGAACCCCATTCAGGATACGGCACTGGAATACCAAAGCCCAGGAAGGACAGGCCGGCAGATATGAGGATCGCCGTACCCAAACTGGCTGTAAACGTGATAATAATCGGTGCCAGCCCGTTCGGTAACACTTGTGTAAACAAGATTCGGAAGTTGGACAGCCCAATTGCTTTCGCCGCTTCCACAAATTCACTGCCTTTTAACGACAGTACTGACGCCCTTGCAATCCGTATAAACACAGGTATGGCCGATACGCCGATCGCAATGATCAAGTTCGGCATCGAACGCCCCAGCGTGGTAATGATAACCATACCCAGCAGTATTCCGGGGATTGATGCCAGTGAGTCTGAAAATCTCATCAGCACTTCATCCACGACAGTCCCTTCATAATAAGCGGCCAGCGAGCCCAGGAAAACGCCCACAAATGCCGCAAGAGACGTCGCGCCCAAACCGATCGGCAACGAGAATCTGGTCGCATAAATCACGCGTGTGAATAGGTTGCGACCCATATGATCCGTTCCGAATGGGAAACGTAAGCTCGGCGGAGAAAACCTATATGGAACGTTATCCGCGGCCATCGCGTCAAACGGTATGAATTGTGCAACGATAAAAAGTGCCACCATGATCGCCAATATGATCATCCCGGCCATTGCACTCGGATTCCGCCGCAAGTGGTGAATGACTTCGCCACCCTTGCTGCGTTTCCTATGCTTCTGGGTCACTGATTCTCCATTTTCCACAGCAACAGGTTCTTTTTGCACATCATCATCTGTCACGGTCGCAAAGGACACAAATGCCTCTGCGGGTACGGCTTCCGCCTGTATGGCAGGTATTTCATCCCGCGCTTCAAAGTGATCTTCAACCGGCACGTCCTCAGTCTCCGTGTTATCATAGCTGGAAGGCATATCCACCAACACCGCTGTATTCTGTAACTCCGGCACAACCGCAGCGGCCTTTGCCTTTTTGGAACTAGAATATTGCGCCCGTATCCTTGGATCAATAAACGCATACGCCAGATCCACAAGTAACAGTATGAACACATATAGGATCGTTGTGAGTATAACCGCCCCCGTGGTGGTCGTCACGTCTCGTTGCGCCACAGCTTCAACGATTAATCGTCCAACGCCCGGCCACGCGAACACCTGCTCAATGACGGCCGTGCCTGAAACGGCGATGGCTATGCTGACACCGATGGTTGTGACGATCGGAATCAATGCATTACCCAACGCATGTTTTCTGACAACGACTTTTTCAGGTACGCCTTTTGCACGCGCCGTCCGCAGATAATCCGCTTTCAGCACCTCAAGCATACTCGACCGGGTCTGTCTGGTACAGGCCGCCAACAGCATACTTGAGGCAACTGTGGCTGGTAATATCACGCTTCGCCAGCCGTGATTGAATCCCCCGGATGGCAGCCATCCGAGAATATATGCGAAAAGCAACATCATCAAAATGCCCAGCCAAAAGCCCGGCATTGACATTCCTATCATTGTAAACGCGGTGGTTGCTGTGTCCAAGGCTTTCCCCGCGCGCCTGGCCGCAAATATCCCCAGCGGTATTGAAATCGACACGCCAATAAGAACAGTGGCTCCGGCCAAAATCAATGTATTGGGCAGTCTGGTGATATAATTATACCAAACGCTTATGCCGGTGTGGTCGCCCACGCCTAAGTCACCCTGAACCAAACGCAGCATATATCTGCCGTATCTAACTATCAATGGATCATCCAGACCGGCCTCCGCCCGCAAATCAGCGATCTCTTCTACTGTCAGCCCCTCCAGATCCCAACCAGACATAATATCACCGGGTGCGAGATCCATCAGGGTAAATACCATGAACGACACGAGAATCAGCACCGGGATAAGTAATAAGAGCCTTCTTAAAATATAGCGAATCAAGGTTTTTCCTCCTATCACCGGACTTTGGTAACACAAAATAAACACGCGATACCTTGTGCACAGCAACCAGGGCAGTTTAAATGCCCCAAGTTGCTGTGCAATCCGGTTATTTTTCAGCCGCCTAAGCTAAACTTCTGTCATTGTCTCTATACCGTTGCGCGTTATGGGCGAAGATTCGCCGGAGTTTGGTCGAGATCCCAGTAAATGCCCCTCAGGCTGTAGGTAAACATGTTGCCCCATAGATGAAGCCCGCCGATGCCTTGTGTAACCGGTATGCCGTTAATGCCGTAATAGAGCGGTATAATGACCAGATCATCCCATAGCCATCTTTGC
The DNA here is from genome assembly GCA_009785655.1 of Oscillospiraceae bacterium. Classification (GTDB taxonomy): domain Bacteria; phylum Bacillota; class Clostridia; order Oscillospirales; family Oscillospiraceae; genus WRMH01. The sequence continues at coordinate 2,548 of WQVW01000128.1, forward strand.
ATGTCATAAGCTATCTCACGCGCGGCATTTTCATCCGCTTCATTGAGGAACTGGTTAATCAGAGACGTGAAGTAGTCATCATTGATATTTGATCTGTTGGTACCGATTCCTGGGGCAAGAATACCTGATACGTATCCTATAGCGGACGGCCCAGCTGCCACTGCAAACAGCCACATCTCCAGTTCATGACCCCATGAGTGCGCATCAACCCATTGTGGAACGTCCATTTGTATAACGTCAATGTCAATACCAATCTCGCCCAGTTGCCGCTGAACCAGCTCTGCGGCTCTGATGGCGGCATCTCCGGCCGTTCTCATGGCGATTCTTCTTCCGTCATAGACGCTGCGCTCCAGATAATCCCTGGCCAGCGCAACATCAAATTCTCTTAGAGGGAGTCCGTCAAGACGATAGGGCGTCACTAATCCCCATATATTTCCGTCCGGCGTCGGCATCGCCCACTGTCCGTTGGCGACGATCGCAATGTCATTGAGATTCAACGCATGGGCCACAGCCCGCCTGAAATACGGACACCGCTGAACCTCGTCTCCCATAAAGTTAAAGCTGATCGTATTCAGCCAGCCTTCATGTCGAAGGACGACAAAGTCCGAATCATTTTCCAAAAGATCCAAATCTTCCGGGCTCATTGTGAAGCTGACTTGCGCCTCTCCGTTCCGCATCATAACCGTACGCGTAGCCATTTCAGGAATTGTCCAGAATGTCATGCTGCGTGTGGGGGGTGCAGGCCCCCAATAGTCGTCATTGCGCTCAAGATTTACAAAGTTAGCGGTTGAAAAGCCGGTGACGCGGTACGGGCCTGTACCGATAGAACCCCACGCGACCGGGTCGTCCGGATTATCATTAAATGCCTGGCGACTCAAAATAGGGGTCGCCCAGTGTGAAAGTATGTACCGCCAATCCAAATTGGGCTCTACCAATATAATATCCACCGTGTACTCATCGATGACGTCTACTCGTTCAACTTCGCGCCATCTTGCAAAAGCGGTTCCGCCGGGGTTGGCGTGTGAGATTTCCACTGTAAATACCACATCATCCGCCGTGAATCGGGCACCATTATGGAAGTATACGCCTTGGCGAAGTTCGGCCCGGATGGTTTGGGCGTCATCACTGTGCCAGCTCACCGCCAGTTGCGGCTCCGGCCAGTCAGTTCCACCGCGGTTTGCCATCAGTCGATCCTGAATCAGGTCATATATTTGGGACGTAGACGCCGTCGCACCTGCGGGTAAGTTTATGTTGAGAACCGAGATGGCCGTCGCATCGGCAATAATGTCGATATGATCTGCCAGGTTGGCGCCTTCTGGCGGCGGCTCCGCCTCCATTGGTGCCTCTTGTTCATTGCCGGGCGCGGCAGTGGGTGCAGTCTCGTTGCCTGTGGTTGTGTCATTTGCTGTAGGGGCACAGGCTGCCAACAACCCAAGACCCATCATCAGCACAAGGATTAACGCTAAATTTCTTCTCACTTTTTTGTTCATAATAATCATTGCCTTTCTACATTATTGTGTATCCTCAGAACATATTCGTTAAGAGTTTCCATCTTGATGTGAGCGGCAGTCACCTCCAGTTCCAATACAGCAGTCCCCGTGCCGATTCCTTGGGCACAATCGGGAGATTTCGACAAATGGCAAACTTTCTGAATATTCACTTACTTAATAATTATTCTATTACAAAAAGATCTATACCACAAGCGTTTTTTGTGTGTATTAACAATTTTTATCGCAAAGCGTCGCTCTATTTTATATATTTTGCTATATTGCGAGTTTTCGCTTCAAAATAAGAATCCCCCGGCTTTAAGCCGGGGGATTCTTATTATTTTATTGTCGCTTTATTTGACCACACGTCATCTTCTGGAAACCCGAATGTCGCTAGGCCTTGAATGCGGCCGCTCAAGACGCTGCCATTCGATGTGCGGCAGGATCTCAGTCCAATTCAAGTTGCCATTCGTCAAGCGCACAAACTCTGTGGAATGGCTGGCCTCTTGCAGGTACAGATAGTACCATGCGTTCGTGTTCGTCTTGTCAGGCCAGCGTGTGCGTCCGTCAAGCAGACTATCGGTGGAATCCGGTACACGATTCAGCATACGGTTGACAATCGCTGCCACTTCAGCACGGGTGATCAAGTCATTCGGTCTGAAGCTTCCGTCGCCGGAGCCTTCTACCCATCCGAATTGTGCCAAGCGGTTGATATAGTTCTCTGCCCAGTGTCCGGATATGTCGGTGAATGCACGTTCTACCCGACCCGGCTCTTCAAAGAACCTTGCCACCATCGCCGCTACTTCGGCACGGGTGATTGAGTGGTTCGGCTGGAACGTCCCGTCAGGACGGCCTTGCACAACGCCGGCGTTTGCCATCGTTGATACTGCGTTGTTGAACCATTGCGTGCCGCTGACGTCATCGAATTGATTCTGCTGTTCCCACACTTCGACCCGGAAGTCATCGCTGAGCAACCTGAAGAATATGGTTGCCACTTCGGCGCGGGTCATGTTTGCGCCCGGATAGATGTTCCCACTGGGTCGTCCGATGATGAACGAGTTGTGGTACGGTGAGAACGGTGTGAGATCAGGCTCATTGTCATCCGGTGTGAATACCCAGAATCCTGTAAATGTCACATCCTGGTTCGGCATGACGAATGTCGGCGTTGTGATGCTTGCATGATTCCAGCCGTTGAATGTCCATGTCCCTGTGACACCGGCCGCATTTCTTGTTGCGGTGGTGGTCGGTATACCTGCCACGACGACAATTGTACCTGCCGGCGTCGGCTGCGGTGTGACCGGCATTCCGCTGTAAGTCGGCGGTCTAACACCTGTGACCGTGTAGATTACGTTCGGCACACCTGGTGTAAA
>WQVW01000129.1 GCA_009785655.1 Oscillospiraceae bacterium
CAGTGTCAAAATTGAACAAACGATTCTTTTCACATTTTTCATGTCTTAATACACTCCCATAAGTAAAATTTGGAATATTTTACTACTTCTCTCTCATTTTTGTCAACACAAATTTTCCTGTCTTTGTCATAATATTAACTGCGCCGTCTGGTAAGAATATCCGTAAATGCAAAACAAGGAGTACTTTACATGAAAAACCCCCACGACGGCGCTTATATAGACGACCAAAATCTTGCGCAGTTCAGCAGAGAAATCGCTTTGGAGATGGCGGACTGCGGCAGCGTATCGACGGCTCACACAGTCAAGGCCGCGAAAAAGACATTGGATTTTATCGATGCGGCACGCAGGCAATGCGCAAAATACGTCAAAGAACACACGGCCATCCCGCAGGATATAGAATGGCTCTTAGACAACTGGTATATCGCTGAGCGCGAGGGTAAGGGTGCAGTCGCTGATATCAAAAAATGCCACTCGCTTCCGGGCGTATCTAAGAAGCAGCTTCGTGTTTCAGCCGCTGCACAGGCATTTGTTATGTCAGGCAAGTGCGAAGTCACTGGGGAGCGGCTTGATGCGTTCCTCAACGCGTTTCAGGACAACACACACCTTTCTGAAGATGAACTTTGTGCGTTCATCCCCGCCTTGCGGCTGGCACTTATTAACGCACTCTCTGACGAATGCCATTATCTCACAGACTTCATAAACAACAATGCGCCTACAGACAGCCCCGCTCGTCTGTTTGAAACAATATTCACCTCGCTGCGCTTCCTGTCCGGGTTTGATTCACTTGCACTTCTGGAACGCGTTAACAGAGTCGAACGCGCTTTATCGCAAGACCCCGCCGGGCAATACCGTCTGATGGACGACGATACCCGTCATGCGTACAGGCGCGAAATATCGCGTCTGGCGCGGCTGCACGGCATGGACGAGGAATCCGCGGCAAAACGCGCGGTGGAACTTTCCGAACCAGACGGTCATGTCGGCCGGTATATTTTCTCCGAACCGCTGGGTGCTTCAAAAAAACGCAGAACAGGCAGCTTCTATATCTGTTTAATCACGCTATCCAGCATTTTTTTTGCACTGCTTATCGGATTCCTTCTGGAAAGGCCGATATTTTCAATTTTGCTGATCATTCCATTGTCCGAGATAATTAAAAATATAACCGATTATTTTGTCCTGCGACTTTCTGCACCCAAACGCACGCCCCGGCTGGCACTTGCCGATGGCATTCCGCCGGAAGGAAAAACGCTCTGCGCCGTATCGGTGCTGCTATCCTCTGAAAAAAGCGGAATTCAGGCCGTCGAGTGGCTGGAAGAATACAAGATATTAAACCGCGATGCCGGTGAAAATCTGCTGTTCGCCCTCTTATGCGATCTGCCGGAATCGAAATCAGCCGAATTGCCTGAAGACACGGCGTGTATCGAAAACACTGCCCGCAAAATCGAAGGCCTTAACCAGAAATACGGCGGCGGATTTTATCTATATTACCGAAAAAGGACAAAGAATGCACGCGACGGCGTGTATCTGGGCTGGGAACGCAAAAGAGGTGCGATTTTAGCGCTGTTCCGTCATCTCCGTGGAAAAGAATCCGGCATTATCCTTGCCGCAGGTGACGAAAGCTTTCATCTTGCGCACGGGGTAAAATACCTGATCGCCCTGGACAGCGACACCCGTCTCACTGCAGATTCCGCGCGGGAGCTTGTCGGGGCTGCGATGCATCCGCAAAACCTCCCTGTCATAGACAAAGACAAGGGCGTGGTGATTGACGGCAGCGCGATCATCCAACCCAGAGTTTCGGTCAATTTGCACGCAGCTTCCTGCACTGATTTTTCTCTGTTCTTCGCGGGTCAAGGCGGTACTGACCCATACGGCGGCGCGGCATCTGACCTGTATCAAAACATGCTTGGCACCGGCAGTTTTACGGGCAAGGGCATCATTGACATCGACGCGTATCTGGAATGCCTTGACACACGCATTCCGGATAACCAGATACTGTCGCACGACTTGATTGAGGGCGCGTTTCTTCGCTGCTCATACGCTGGGGATATTGAGCTGACCGACGGGTTCCCGCCCAGCGTAAAAGCCTACTACAACCGTATGCACCGCTGGACGCGCGGGGATTGGCAATCTATTCCGTGGCTTGGCAAATACGCCAAAGACACCGCTGGGCAAAAACGCAGAAACCCCTTGTCGCCAATGGATAAATGGAAGATAATCGACAACCTTCGCCGCAGTCTTGTACCACCATTGCTGATGGCGGGGATTCTTCTGGGTCTCTTGCAATACAATCGACCTTGTCTTGTCACGCTCACCGTCGCCGTTGTTGCGGCTTTCACTGATCTGTTGATTTCCGGCGCGGTCTCACTGTTTAGCAAAAGGCGCGGCAGAATGCGGTATGTTTCGCAGATCATCAGCGGTTTCGGCGGGCAGCTGTCCCGAACCATTGTGCGTCTGTTGCTTCTGCCGTATGAGGCCTGGGTGACGGCCAGTGCCATTATGACTGCACTTTACAGAATGTGTCTCACACGTAAACATATGCTGGAGTGGATCACCGCCGCTGATGCTGAGCGGGCCGCAAAAAATGATTTGGCGTCGTATTATCTGCGTATGTGGCCATGTCTCGCTGTGGCAGTGACTATCGCATTTGTGAGTCCTTACGTCTTCGCCGCCGCGCTTGCGATAATCTGGGTATTGACCCCACTTTATGCATACGCGCTTAGCCGCCCACGAAAGCGGCGGCGTGAAATTTCAACAGAAAGCAGGCTGTTCCTTACTAAATGCGCCGGGGATGCGTGGCGTTATTTTGAAGCATTTTTAACACCGGAAGACAGCTTTCTGCCGCCGGACAATTTTCAAGAGCAGCCGTCGGTCGGCATCGCACACAGGACGTCACCGACGAACATTGGGCTTGCACTGATCTCAGCGTTAGCGGCAGTCGATTTGGGCGCGTGTACACGTGAAACCGCCGTCTCTCTAATTTCAAATATGCTGGATACAATCCTACGGCTGGAGAAATGGCACGGCCATTTGTATAACTGGTACGACACCACCACGCTGCGCGTGCTGAATCCCGCCTATGTGTCATCAGTTGACTGCGGTAACTTCGCCGCCTGCCTGATCGCTTTGCGTGAGGGGCTATACGAATACGGCGAAAATCAGCTTGCTTTAACCGCGGACAGTCTCTTGCAAGACATGAACTTTGCCGACCTGTTCGACGAAAAGAAAATGCTGTTCTATATCGGCTGGGATATATCGAAAGACACTCCGTCTGATAGTTGGTACGACCTGATGGCATCGGAGGCGATGTTGACCAGCTTTGTCGCTGTAGCCCGTGGGGATGTGCCGCGCAAGCACTGGCGCAGGCTCAGCCGGGCACTTGTCAGTTTGGACGGATACCGCGGCATGGTATCCTGGACCGGCACGATGTTTGAGTATCTTATGCCCCTGCTCCTGTTGCCGTATTATAGAGATTCGCTTATATATGAAAGTCTGAAATTCTCTGTATACGCGCAAAAAAAGCACGCTTCCAAAAATCGGCCGTGGGGCACATCTGAAAGTGCATTCTATGACTTTGACCATACACTCAGCTATCGCTACAAAGCGCATGGCGTACAAAATCTTGCGTTGAAACGCGGCATGGATCGTGATATCGTCGTTTCACCGTATTCGTCGTTCCTCGCGCTGTTGGTCGATCTAAAAGGCGCGTTATTCAACCTCCGTCGCCTGAAAGCACTCGGTGCGGTGGGGCGATACGGGTTCTTTGAGGCTGTGGACTATACCCCATCGCGTCTCAGAGACAATCCATACGAAATTGTCAGAACTTATATGGCACACCACGTCGGGATGAGTCTTGTGGCAATTGACAACACGCTGCACAGCGGCATCATGCAAAACAGATTCCTGCGTGACAAAGAAATGTCTGCATTTTGCGAACTATTGCAAGAAAAAGTGCCTGTTTCCGGTGTTGTACTGCGCCAGCCACCGCGTGATGTTCCGGAAAATCCGCGCCGCGTTTCCATGCCCTCATGGCGATATGAATCCAGCGGCAAAATGGACGCCTCACTCCCCCGCGTCTGCCTGCTCGGAAATGAAGCATACTCGGTCATCATGGCGGAAACAGGCCATAGCAGTTCTGTGTGGAACGGCGTGACGCTGACGAAGTCCGGCACGGATCCGCTCAGCCGAGACATGGGGATGGCGTTTTTCCTAAAGTGCGGAGACTCGCTGATATCACTGCTCCCCTCGCCCGTTTTTGACCCAAATGTAAGCTATGACACGCAGATGACCGGCGGCATGTGCAGAATAACGGCGAAAAAAGGCGGGATTGACTCCGCCGTCACTGTCACCGTGCCGGAGGGTGATTCCGGCGAGTTGCGCACTTTGGAAATCACCTCACACACGCTGAAAGACGCGGAACTTGTCTGTTATTTTGAACCTGTTTTATCACGAAAAGCTGACTTCGACGCGCATCCCGCGTTTTCAAAAATGTCATTGGAAACGTTTGATCGTGACGGAACGCTTATCATACGCCGCCGCCCAAGATCAAAAGGCAATAGCCTGACCGTGGCTGTCGGCTGCGACCATCCATACAGTTTTGACACATCGCGCGAAAAAGCACTGGGGCGCGGCGGGATACAGAACCTTATGGCAGCACTTGAACGTGACCCTACACGCTCCACCGGTGCCGTGCTAGATCCATGTATTCTGATGCGTGTGAAACTACGGCTTGAACCAAATACACCCTGTCGTGTACGCTTTGCGATTTCCCCGTCGTGGAGTGCCGAGGGGGCTTCATCCGCCGCTTTGCGGATTGTACGGGGTGGGGCGCAATCCGCCTCATCTCGGCTTGACATCACAGCGTCCCGGCTTGGGTTAACGGCAGCACATGTCAGCACTGCCATGGCACTTGCACGAGAAGTCATCTATCCGTCACCATATAGACAAGTACCTGAAGCACTCGTCCCCGGACTTTCGCGCGGGCAGCGCGGCATGTGGAGCCTCGGCATATCCGGGGATTACCCTATCCTCGTATCCCCGATATCCGGCGAATCCATAGACCTTTCACGGGCGGAAGAACTCATCAAAACGCACGCGTTTCTGGCAGAAAACGGCGTGTCGTTCGATCTTGTCTTTCTGCTTTCAGAAGGCGGCGACTATCGCGGCGCGCTGAAAAGCGGTGTTTTGGATATCCTGCGTTCAATGAATCTTGAATGGCGTCACGGTGCGCGGTGCGGCGTGCATACCGCAGAGGCATCGGCAGAAGGCGCAGACGTCGTCATGGCGGCGGCATTCCGTGTGGTTGGCGATGACCTTGAAGTTATCGACGACAG
>WQVW01000130.1 GCA_009785655.1 Oscillospiraceae bacterium
GCCCAGCGTCTCCCCGCGAATTTGCGGGTTGAATCCGCATTGAGTCACGATTTCGACGATTTCGTCTTTCTCTAGTTCATTGCCGAATGCGGCGTGCAGTGCGTTTACAAGCGTTTTTCTGCGTTGGCCGAACGCGGCGCGAACCACGCGGAAAAATTGCCGCTCGTCTTCAGGGGACAGCATCCGTTCCCGCCGTGGACGCAGTGTGACAACGGATGACACAACGCTGGGGCGCGGCATAAAACATTCCGGCGGCACATCGAAAAGCATTTCAGGTTCTGTATGGTAATTCGCGTACACGGAAAAAGCACCGTATTGGCGAGTGCCGGGAACAGCGCAGATGCGTTCTGCAACCTCTTTTTGAATCATGACAGTGATTGACTCAAATACCCCGGCCTCAATAAACGCGGACAATGCGGGGGTTGTTATATTGTATGGCAGGTTCGCACAGACGCGGTAGCGCATACCCGGCATTTTTTCTTGAACCAATGCGGCGATATCAAGTTTTAAGATATCGCCTTCGACAATTTCCACGTTCCCGCGGCTCTCAAGCGTGGTTTTCAGTATCGGGATCAGCCGTTTGTCCAATTCCACCGCCGTGATTTTCCCGGCGGATTGGCTAAGTTCCGCAGTCAAAGCCCCCGCGCCGGGACCGACTTCCAGCACACCGTCTGACAGATCAATTCCGGAGAGTCTGACAATTTTTTCAGGGATGTTTTTGTCTATAAGGAAATTCTGCCCCATTGACTTTGAAAATTTAAAACCATGCTGCGATAAAAGGGATTTTATATCTTGAGCGTCCATAATCAAACATCCAGACGCTGAGATTCAGCCTTGTATTTTTTGTTTTGCCACAAAAAGTATCCGACGCAGATGATCAGTGATGCGAGGCCAGCCGCCGGGACAGTGAGGCCAAGATATGAAAGCTGCGTATTTAACGCCAACCCTTCCATTCTGGCGACATATATGTTCAGCGGAACGCGGATGAAGATAGCCCCCACCAGGCTGTGAATCATCTGGATCTGTGATTTGCCGCTGCCGACAAAGTATGCGTTCAGGCAGAAGACCAAGGACATGAAAACAAGGTCAATGACAAATGCTCTCAAATAACTTGCCGCGCCGCCGATGATAACTTGATCTGTTGTGAAGACCGATAGAATGATTTCAGGGATAGTCACCAAAAGTGCCACAAACACCAACGCTAGGCCAAGGGCGTAAGCGATTCCCCAGCGCATGGAGCCGACAGCACGGTCATGCTTTCCGGCACCTAAGTTCTGCGCGGTCATTGCAGAGACGGCGGCGGATATGCCCATTGGGATTGCAAACACTGCGGGGAATGCCCTGTTAACCAAGCTGACGGCGGCAGAAGCCTCTGTACTGATGCTGTTTACTTGACTCATTACAATCATAAACGAACTCATGATCAGGATATCCGTGACAACCAACGGCCCGCCGATTTTGGTTATAATGGTCATGGATTCTTTGTCTGCCCTTACATCCTTTTTGGAAAAGGGGAACGGAAGCTTTTTAACATAGAGCCACACTGCAATCAACACAAAGCTGACAAATTGCGCTGACACCATGGCAACGACGACACTGATATCTGCTGCCACACCGAGAACACCGGCCAAAAGGATCGACAGCGCGATATTCACTGCAGCACTGATTCCGGCAACGACGCTGGGTGCGTTAGAATTGCCCATGCCCCTGAATATGGCACTGACCACAGCGAACCCTATGTTGAACGGTATGCCTGCCGTGCCGATAAGTACAAATCTGCTGGCGCTCTCCCGCATATCGGGCTGTGTATTTAGGAGGTCTAACATCAACTCTCTGACAAACAATGTGATGAGTGTGATGATGGCGATGATCACGGCACTGGTCACAAAAATGCTTCCGGTGGCTTTGGTGCCTCTGTCGGCATTCCGTTCACCAACGTATCGCCCGATAATAACGGTTGCGCCGGTGCCAAGGCCGGCCACGAATGGGAAAGTCAGGTTCAAAACCTGTGTTCCGACCCCAACGCCGGCAAGCGTCTGAAAGTCGGCGAACTGCCCCACTATAATCGTCCCGATAATGCCATGAAGCGCGTTGACCATGTTTGCCAGCACAAATGGTGCGGCGAATTTAATCAACAATGTGCTTATACGGCCTTGCGTCAAGTCAAGACCGTGTTGTTTTACTTTCAATATATCCCCTCCATACGATCAGACACGATGCCTTCTTCTGATAGTATAAACAAATTGGACGGCATATGCAAACATTTTCGCAATTTAGGAGCGGATGGGTTGCTGTAACAGTTTTGCAGGGGAGAACACAGTTCACCCCTACGCGATAACATTAAAACTTACGTCTCCGCGTCTTTATATAAATAGCCATCAAAAACTGCGGCATCAGGTGCATCGAGCATACGCTGTGCATCCCTGCTCGTCACACTGCAGGTGCCGTTGAAGATTCCGCCCTCATCTACAATGAGATTACCGGCATCAATCTGCCCATGTAAAACAGCGGTGGACGTGAGATGCAGCGTGTTCCGGATTTGCAGATTGCCATGATATGTCCCCGCGAACAGCGCGCTTTCGGCGTGTATGTTGCCGTTTATCACACCGGTTTTGCCCAATATAACATGTCCGTCAATGTCGATAGAACCGTGAAACTCCCCATCAATGCGGAGTACGCCGCTGCCGCGCAGTGCGGCATTTTCGATAATCACACCGCCGCCTATGACGATGCCTGTGATGTTTTTGCCCACTTTATTCAGCCTTTTCATATGCACCAAGTTCTCCTTTAATCATGTTAAATTAATCTCTGACTAAAAAATGCAGCGGGTTCTGCGGTATATTGTTAAACAAGACTTCGTAATGCAGATGCGGCGATGCGCTGTATCCGGAGTTGCCGGATAGTGCGATCACTTGGCCGCGATAAACACTGTCGCCCGTTGATACAAGCAGCTCGGAATTATGTGCGTAAAGTGTTGAATAGCCGTATCTATGTTCAATGGCCACAAAATGCCCATAGCCATGGGGATGCCACGCTGCCGTAATCACTGTGCCATATGCTGTGGCAAAAACCGCTGTGCCAATGGGGACGCTTATATCGATGCCGTCATGCTGCTCAATCCGCCGCTCTCCGGATGGACTTAGACGATACCCAAAACCAGAAATTATCAGCCGTCCATCGACAGGCCAGCCTGTCGGCCGGTATCTGAAATAAGACGAAAGATCTTCTGCGTAATAGGCCAATGCCTGCATACCAAGAATTTTTTGATATAATGTCACATTCAATGCCGCAAGCGCGTGAATGTTTGGATATGCCCAGTCCGGAGAACTGTTGCTGAACAGCGCTTCATCAAATGAAAACGGCAGATCAAATGCTGACAACGCCTCAAACACGTTCAGTATATTGCGTTTCGTGTAAACAATGGACTCGCTGTGATAGTGAAGTTCTTTAATCCTCTGTTCAAATTCGTATAGCTGAGTGCGCAATGGTGTCTGTATGTATCTGTTTTCTGCAGCGACAGAAGGTTCGTTCATCGCGCCATCAATGCGTACGGATGGATAGTGGCGTACACTCTCCGGGGTTATCGAAATAGCCGAAATGATGATTGATATACATAAAAAAATCAGAACCCAAATAAGAAGGAAGTGCCGGCGTGATATGTGAATACTTCTGACTTTGGCTGAGGAGTCCGGAACCAGCATAATGGTGAAGTAATTGCTTTGCTTATGTTTGTTTTTACTTTTCATCAATCGTAAAATCACCTCACTTGTCTTAAAATTTTACCATGTGAACGATAAATTTTCTGACGAAAAACGTAAAAATAATGCGGTATATTTCGGGTAAAGTAAAACTATAAAAATGGCAAAAATCCGATATCTTAGCAAAATTATCGTAACGACGGTGCTCTTAATAAGATATTTTGGATCAAATGACAATGGGCAGAACCTGGCCGTATGCTTGACAGTTGTGGTATAATTGTCGAAAATACCCACTGTAATTTGCGTGTGGACATCAAATGAACCATATCAATTTTTGAGAGGAGATTTTATTTTTTATGAAAGTCTATCATGTTTCCAGCTACGCCGACATGTGCCGAAAGGCCGCGAATATAATATCCGCGCAAATTTTGCTTCATCCAAACAGTAATTTGGGACTTGCGACAGGCTCCACACCCATCGGCATATATGAAAGGCTGGTCGAGGCGTATGATCTGGGAGACCTGGATTTCAGCGGCGTGACTACATTCAACCTGGACGAATATTGCGGACTTTCAGAAAACGATCCGCAGAGTTATCACTATTATATGAACGAGCATCTCTTCAGTAAAGTGAATATCGACAGAGCTAATGCGCACGTTCCCAAAGGGAACACAGGGGATGCAGATCTCGAATGCAAGCGATACGAAACGCTGATAACAGCCGGCGGCGGGATAGACTTGCAGCTGCTGGGCATAGGCAACAATGGGCATATAGGGTTTAATGAACCGAGCACTGTGTTTGAAAAAGATACCCATTGCGTGTCCTTGGACGAAGGAACAATCCTTGCCAACGCGCGCTTTTTTGACAACCCAAGTGATGTCCCGCGTCAAGCCATCACGATGGGGATAGGAACCATTATGCAGGCGAAAAAAATCCTTCTTGTCGCAAATGGGAAGACGGAGATACTGAATAAGTCCCTATATGGCCCGATAACCCCTAATATCCCCGCCTCCATTTTACAGCTGCACCCAGATCTGACAGTGATTTGGAGCGATAAATAAACGTCAAAGGGAGATAGATATGACTCGCGATTATCAGGTCGAAACGGAAAAACGTGCTGACTTCATCCGCCGTGTGCTGAACGACTCCGGTGCTTCCGGAATCGTATTCGGCAACAGCGGGGGGAAGGATGCGGCGCTTGTCGGGATACTCTGCAAGCTTGCGTGTGACGATACAGTGGGGATCATCATGCCGTGCGGTTCCAACAGGAATTACGGAGAGGACAAGGCAGATGCGCTGAGCGTTGCGGAGCAGTTCGGGATTGAGACGAGAATTATCGACCTGGGCAAGGTCTTTGCGGAGATGAAAGCCGCCGTCGGCGCGTCGGCAACGCTCAACGATGCGGCGGTGACGAATATTGCCCCAAGGCTTAGGATGACAGCGTTATATTCCGTGGCCGCGAGTGAGAACAGACTCGTTGCCGGAACAGGGAACAGAAGCGAGCGGCACATGGGCTACTTCACAAAATGGGGAGACGGCGCGTTTGACTTCAATCCGATAGCTGACCTCAC
>WQVW01000131.1 GCA_009785655.1 Oscillospiraceae bacterium
AAAATTATAAATTTGTCAATTGATTCCTTATCAGGCAATCTTTTGCCATGAAATCCAGTAATTTGACAGCTTGTTTTTTCATAGACTATATGCGATATATTCAAATCGTTTCTCTGTAGTGAAACATGACTAAAGGAGTATAGAGCTTTATATGAAAAAACGAATATTCACATTGGCGCTTGTGTTAATCACAATGCTGTCAATAATCCCGTTTGCCTCGGCCGAAACCGCACCCACGTTTACGTTTCAGGACGTACCGGCAAACCACCCGCACCGCAGAGCCATTGAGTTCTGCGCACGCAACGACTTTGTCAGAGGGCATACCGCTACCAGATTCGACCCTGACGGAAGGCTAACGCGTGAGCAATTCGCCTTAATCTGGGCGAGAACGCTCAGAGCCAGAATGCACGAGTTCAATGACGTGCAGCGGGTCACCAGCGAAGCGGATAACGCGATTATTTTGATGCAGGCACTGCGCCATATAGAAGGTGTGTCCCATACACACTTCTCGCGCCGCTCTCACATCACGCGTGAACAGGCACTGACCATCGCCTACAGGGCCTATATACCGGGCGTGAATGGACAAAACGCTGCCGCACAATTCCCGGATTTCGCATCCATCTCTGACTGGGCACGGGGGCCAATATCCGCCGTCAAGCACCAAGGCCTTCTGCACGGCATGTTCTCCGGCAATGAATTGCGGCCACTGCAAGATATCACCAGGGGAGAGCTTTGCCAGCTTATCTACAATATCATGAGAGAAGAGTACAGGGTCACTATTAGCACAACGTTCGGCGGTGCTGTCACAGCAAACCGAACCAATGCACGCCCCGGGGATACGGTCACACTCACCGTATCGGCGATCAGTGGTATGCGGCTGGTGCCCGGCTCTGTCAGATTCAACGGCGAAGCCACTACCGGGTCGTATCCGACATTCACCTTCATCATGCCGCACCGCGACGTGACAGTCACCGCGGAATTTGAGCAGATCAATCCGCTGGTATCTATCGCAGTCACAACCCCACCGACCACCGCCACATTCACGGTTGGACAAAACCTTAATCTCGCCGGCATGGTGGTCACCGCGACTTATGCCGACAACACCACACAGGCTGTCACCGCACACATCACAACAGCCCCTGCCGCCGGCAGTGTGCTGAATACCGTCGGAACAATCCCGGTCACCATCAGCTACACGGAGCTGGGCATCACCCGAACAACCACACAGCTGATCACAGTCAACCCCGCACCGCCACCCGCTCCCTAACTCATAGAAAATTCGCGGCGCTCGACAAGGGCGCCGCGATGTGCGTTATGGGGGGACGTCTCTTATCTCTGTTTTAACTCAACGTCTCATATATCACCGCCAGGTTTCTTGCCATGCGCTCAAGATAAGACAGCCCGTCCTCAGCGTTTTCTATCGTATAGACAACCTTTACATCTGCACCGATCTCGTTGGCTAACGTCTCGGCGATCAACGGAGACGCCAGGCGTTCTGTCAGCACTGCCGTTACGTTGTTTTCGCGGGAAAATTCCACCAGCCCGGCCAGCGTCCGTGCATTCGGCTCGCCTTCCGCGAAAACGCCCTGAATGCTGTTCTGGATCAGTCCGAAATCCCGGCACAGATAGGCAAACACGGCGTGACTGACAATGATCGTTCTGTGTTCAAGGGCTTGGAATCTTTCGTAATACGCATCGAAAAGCATGTCCAGACGTTCAGCAAAATCGGCAAAATTTTGCCGGTAATAATCCGTCCCGGAATAATCGGCATCAATAAATGCAAGCTTGATATTCTCAGCCATGATTGCAGCATTTCTTAAACTCAGCCATATATGCGGATCATACACACCGTGATGGTGTGCGTGTCCGTGAGATTGGCAATGATCCCCGCAACCCAACGCAATCGGTTCAACGCCATGGGAAGCATCAACAACGGTCAACGAGTCACTTCCGACAGCACTGACAGCCGTATCCACCCAAGGCTCGAACCCTAATCCGGACATGATGAACAAGTCCGCATAATGCAGCGCGGTCAGTTCCCGGGCGCGCGGCTCAAAATGGTGCGCGTTGACCCCATCCGGGATTATTTTCGATACATTGACGCGGCTGCCGCCGACTGCCGAGGCGAACTCATACAACGCATCGAACGTGACTGTGACACTCAGTGCCGGTGCCTCGACAATGGCCGCCATAGCGAAAGCAGACTCGTACATCATTGGACTTTGTGCGGTGTCGGCGGAACAAGCTACGATGAAAATGGCAGGCAGAAGCAGTAAAAATCCCCGGAATTTGTGCAAAATAATCACCTCTTAACGGAAATACTTGCAAATTATGTGCAAATATGGTTATAATTATACCATGAAATGCCAATATCAATGAAATCGGGGTTTTCAATGATAAGCGCCAAGGGATTATATTTTTCATATACCGGAACATCGCCATATATATTAAGCGGCATGGATTTTGATATATTCGCGGGTGAATACATTTCGGTGGTCGGCGACAACGGCAGCGGAAAAACCACGCTGATGCGGCTGATTCTGAAAATGATAAAGCCGAGTTCCGGCCTTATCGTGTCCTCCGCCAAAAGAACCGGGTATGTTCCGCAGCGGAACAACGGCGCGGACTCTGGATTCCCGATTACCGTGTATGAAATGCTCAACGCATACAGAAAGCTGCTGAACGTGAAAGACAAAGACGCTGTCAGTGAAAATTTAAGCCTGGTTGGTATGCATGGA
The DNA here is from genome assembly GCA_009785655.1 of Oscillospiraceae bacterium. Taxonomy (GTDB): domain Bacteria; phylum Bacillota; class Clostridia; order Oscillospirales; family Oscillospiraceae; genus WRMH01. The sequence continues at coordinate 2,739 of WQVW01000131.1, forward strand.
TTTGAAAACGCGCTAACAAAAAACCTGTCCGGTGGGCAGCGTCAAAAAACGCTTATCGCCAGAGCCTTAATGGGCGAACCTGATTTGTTGGTTTTAGACGAACCATCCACCGGCATAGACGCGACAAGCAGGCGGGACATCTACAGGATATTAAAGGCACTTAATCAAACCAAAGGCATGACCATCATCTCCGTGGAACACAACTTGATGGCGGCAATTTCAAATTCAACCAGGATATATCACCTCGCAGGCGGACATGGGCATATCTGTACGCCAGAACAGTATGTTGCTGAGTACATGAAAAGGCCGGAGGGATTCGGCGATGCTTAGATATGAATTCATGCGGAATGCGATTGTCGTATCGGTACTGATATCTGTATTAGCCCCAAGCATAGGTATTTTTCTGGTGCTGCGGCGATTTTCGATGATTGGTGATACGCTGGCTCATGCCTCGTTGGCTGGGGTAACGTTGAGTCTGATAACCCACCAAAACCCGGTGATCGGCGCATTTGTTTTCACAGCGATCTGCGGTGGATTTATTGAGCTGTTGCGGACGCGGTTCAGAAAAAACGCGGATTTGATTCTGCCAATTATTTTGGCACTTTCCGTCGGCATCGCGATTACCATCATGAGTTCCGGCAGGTTGCGGGTCAATGCGGACAGTTTTTTGTTTGGCAGTATATTGACAGTGACGCGCACCGATATGGTACTTGTCGCGGTGCTCAGTGTGATATCCGTATTGACAGTCATCTGTCTGTATCATCGACTGATATACATTGCATACGATGAAGAGGCAGCGGCGATTGCCGGTGTGCGTGTACGGATGATCAATTATGTGTTCATGGTGCTCGCCGCCGCGGCTGTGTCGGTGACGATACGCATTGTTGGCGTTTTGGTGATAAGCGCTATGATTACGTTGCCTGTAGCCACGGCACTGCAGTTTGAGGGCGGATTTAAAATTACGCTGATACTTTCTGTTATTTTCAGCATTATTTACATTATGACTGGGTTATTATTGTCTTATTATCTGGCTGTCGCGCCCGGCGGATTTACGGCACTTGTATCGGTTGCCGGGATCATCCTTGTCATTGCAGGCAAGAAAATTCATGCACACACAATCCGTGCCACACAGCGGTTCGGATAGATTAAATAGACATCACCTCACCCAAAAACCACAATCGTGAATCACGATTAAGACGAAAGGAGGAAAATTTATATGATAACAGGAGAACAACGTTCATTTATTAACAGGGCACTGCCTGTGCTGAAAAAAGACGAGCGAATCGTCGGGGTGGCACTTGGCGGTTCCTACGCACGGGATGCGATGGACGAATATTCCGGGCTTGACTTTATCGTCGCCGTTGACCCAAAGCAGTATGAGAGTATATTGCCGGACAGGGTGGGCATGGCTGAAAAGCTGGGCAAGCTGCTGTCATGCTTTACGGCGGAACATATCCAAAGACCAGAGATACTTATTTGCATGTATGGGGAGCCGCTTTTGCACGTGGACTTGAACTTTCAGCCGCTGGACAACATAAGTGCCAGGCTGGAAAATCCGGTGGTGCTGTACGAAAAAGATAACTTGATGTCTGCCGAATATGCCAAAAAAGAGGCGGAGATTCCGGAGCCGGATCTGCAATGGTTTGAGGACAGATTCTGGATATGGGTGCACTATATCGCAAACCGTATCGGCAGAGGAGAGCTTTTTGACGCGATTGAGGGATTGTCATTCCTGCGCCAGCGGGTCTTGGGGCCGTTACTTCTGATGAAAAACGGCAGGCCGCCCTGGGGCGTGCGAAATCTGGAAGTCGCCGCACCTGTGGAGTTGCCGCGCCTGGCCGCAACGCTTGCCGAGCACAACCAAGCAAGCTGTTTGAAAGCACTGAAATCGGCAGCGGATCTGTATATCTATCTCCGAGGGTATAACAAGGCAAGACTCGCCAACCGCGAGGAAGCGCAAAGAGCGGCACTTAAATATCTCAACACAATTTCTGATAAAATACTATAGACTATATGGCAAAAAATAATGGATGGCCACTGGCCGTCCTGTCATGTTGCGCATATTTCTATGTGCTTATACCGAATAATACATAACATAAGGGGATCTGCGTTTGGAAATCAATTATAACGGATACTTAATCAGTGATGATAGGCATTTGGTGCAGCCGGATCGCATGTATGAGATGCTGTCAAAAACATATTGGGGTAAATATCGCACGAAAGAAATGATGCAAACATTAATTGATCATTCGCTATGTTTTGGAATCTACAAAGACGACACCATGGTTGGATTCGCACGTTGCGTCACTGATTACGCTGCTTTGTATTATCTTTGTGATGTCGTTATTGATGATGCGCACAGAGGCATTGGACTGGGAAAGGTTCTGGTGAAAACAATCACCGAACACGAAAAATTGGCGCAATTGCTTGGATTGCTTGATACAGATGATGCACATGGCTTATATGCGCAATTTGGATTTAAAGATAGACTA
>WQVW01000132.1 GCA_009785655.1 Oscillospiraceae bacterium
CGCCATAGTATCATATTTCAAAGATTTTAATCGAACGCTCCGTCACAAGACAGTTGACCGCGATATCGTGCGTCTCCCTCGGCAATGCGTCCCGCAACAATCTTTCCCGCGCAATGCCCATAGTGAATGCTGGCAGGTTCTCTAGATATCTGTCATAATATCCCCCGCCATAACCCAGGCGATAGCCGTCTTGGTCATAGGTTAACGCTGGGACGATTATCAAATCTAGTTCGTCAGGAGATACATAGGCCGATGACTTTGGCGGAGCGGGAATCTTCAGCATCGCGGGAACCAATTCGTCCAAAGAGTTTACCGCACGCGCCTCCATCTTCCCCCCCAGATAGCAATATGGAAAGGCGACCGTTTTTCCCATCGCCAACGCCGCTTCTGCAATGCGCAACGTATCCGGCTCACGATCAACGCTGTAATATATCATTAGACTGCGTGACTGTACAAATTGTTCCATATTTGTGATGTTACGAAAAATTCCATTGTCAGATACTTCAATGTAATCGGCACTCAACGCGGCTATTTCTGCGCGCACTTCCCGGCGCAGGGCGTGTTTTATATCCAAATCAATCTCCCCACAATCCGGAAATCAGGCTATATGCCTCTCTTTCAATGTCCATTTCCGTCCGTTCTTTGCCGTCCGCAACACACTGAATACTTTGCCAGCCGTAGAATCTTGCGGCGTGTTGCGCGCACGCGGCACTTCTTTGCAGATAGTCCAGATTTTTCTCATGAATATCGGCGGCGGTGCCGGTTTCAGCCTCACGGCGAGCCATTCTCATCACGGCGGAGTCTGCATCAATGTCCATATACAGCACCAGATCAGGTGCTGGCAAGCCTAAAAGTGCAAATTCATATTCACGCAGCCACTTGAAAAATTCCTCCCGCAAATCCACAGGGAGCTTTGCTCCTTGATGTATCGCGTTGCTGGTTGTATATCTGTCAGTCAACACAATGCCGCCGTTTTGATAATATTCCCGCCAGACTGTTTGGAAAGACGCGAACCTATCCACCGCATAGAATGAAGACGCGGCATAAGCGTTCACAGAGTCAGGATCCTCCCCAAACTCGCCGCCGAGATACATTTTAATCAGTGCCGATGATGGCTTATTATACTGCGGAAACGCAACGCGGACAAAATCCTTGCCTTCAGCCTCCAGCCGGGCGCAGATCCGCTTGAACTGCGTGGATTTCCCGCTACCGTCAATCCCCTCGAACACAATCAGTTTTCCCATCAGCGTTTACCCCGTACTCTCCGCCAAATCACGCAGAACATAAACAGCGGCAGTTTTATCATCCGTACAATCCGGCGCGGCTGCTTTATCAGCCTGTATAACCATTCTAATCCAAAGCGTTGGAAAAACACCGGTGCGCGTTTCACTGCGCCGGCAAATACATCAAGCGATCCACCCAAACCGGCCATGAGCTTCACGTCAAGCTTGTCCAAATTTTCCGCCATCCAACGCTCTTGCCGCGGAGAACCGAGACATACCAGCAGCAAATCAGCCTTTGCAGCGTTGATACTTTCGATTATTGGCGTATCATCATCAAAATATCCATCTGACGTCCCTGCGATAATGAGGCTGGGGTACTTCTCCCCAAGCCTTCGTCCGGCTTCTTCGGCGATGCCCGGCTTTGCCCCGAATAGATACACACTTTTGCCCACCATGGCCATTTCCGCAAAAAGCACTTCCGCAAAATCTATTCCCGCAATTCTTTCACACAGCGGCGTCCCCAATACAGACGCACCCAGAATTACACCAATACCATCCGGCAGGACAAGCCCTGCCGCGTTAACGATTTCCCGCAGACTCTCGTCTTTCCTGCATAACCAGACTATCTCCGGATTCGGCGTCACAACATACGCTTTTTCGCCGGAATCCATGATCTCGCACGCTTGTGAAACAGCCTGTTGCATCGTTAAAGCGTCGAATTTGACGCCCAAAACATCTATACTCATACGGTTATGTTACCATATTTCCCCTATGTTGTCCAGTTTATAGCATAGCAAATCAGCAATTGTCGCGAAAGGGGTTGACAAGCATGTGCGGCATGATGTAAAATACTCCCCGTCAGCGAGGACGATTAGCTCAGCTGGTAGAGCATCCGCTTGACGTGCGGAGGGTCAGCGGTTCAAGTCCGTTATCGTCCACCAAGCCTTGCAAACATTCCGTTTGTGAGGCTTCTTAATTATCGGAGGTCAGGCTATGCAAATGAACGTACTTGAATACCTACTCTCGTCATCAGCCCGATTCCCGGATAAGCTTGCGTTTACAGACGAAAATGAGGCGCTGACTTTTTCAGAATTGAACTCACACGCCAACGCCTTGGGGACACATATCGCCAGGCAAGTTGAAACAGCCAACCGCCCTGTCGCTGTGCTGGTGGAGCGCAGCGCGGCCACAATCGCCACGTTTATGGGCGTTCTCTGCAGCGGCAATTACTATGTGCCGATTGAAAGCCAAATGCCGGTCAAGAGAATACAGGACATCCTTCAACAATTACAGCCATTGGCTGTCATATATACGGAAGACACTAAAAAAACTGCGTTGGCTCTTTCAGGATTTTGCCTAATATCAGCCGAAGTGGGTTTTCAGACGCAGCCAGATGATAATCTGATAGAATCCAGAATTTCACGGACGCTGGACGTAGACCCTGCGTATATCATGTACACATCCGGCTCCACAGGCGTACCGAAGGGCATTGTGATATCGCACCGCAGTGTGATTGATTTTGTCGATTGGATGGCCGATACATTAGATTACACAGCAGATGACGTAATGGCGAGTCAGGTACCGTTCTTCTTCGATCCGTCTGTGAAAGATATTTATCTGACAATGAAATGCAGCGCAACCACGCATATCATCCCGAAGAAACTGTTCATGTTCCCAATGCCGCTGCTGGAGTTTATCGCAGAGAAAAAGGCCACCGCCCTCAATTGGTCAACGGCGGCGTTTCATATGGTCGCAAATTCAAAAGCTCTTGAAAAATTCGCGCCGGACACTGTCAAAAAAGTCGTTATCGGCGGCGAGACCATGTACGCAAAACAGCTGAACATCTGGCGCAAAGCATTGCCAAACGCTTGTTACGTCAACGCCTACGGCCCGGCAGAGGTAACGGTGGACTGCACCTATTACGTCATTGACCGGGAATTTGAAGATCACGAGGCAATTCCAATAGGCATAGAGTGTCGAAATAAAGAAGTCTTGCTGTTGGATGAAAATCTGAACCCCGTGCCTGTCGGTGAGATAGGCGAGATATTTGTCCGCGGCGGTGGATTGGCACTCGGCTATTACGGCGACACCGAAAAGACCGATGCGGCGTTTATTCAGAATCCTCATTGCCCGTGGTACCGCGACATACTGTATCGCACCGGCGATATCGGCGTGATGCATGACGATGGGTTGATCACTTTCCTCACTCGCCAAGACGGGCAAATAAAACACTCAGGCTATCGCATTGAACTCGGTGAGATTGAAACGGCTTTATCCGCGTTGCCGCAAATGCGGGAGTTCGCGTGTTTTTTTGATAAGTCTCACGACAAAATAATCTGCGCGTATTCGGGTGAAGTTGACAATGTTGGCATCATCGGTGCTTTACGAGATCGCCTGCCAAAATATATGTATCCAAACATTTTCCTAAAAATGGACAATCTGCCGCGCACGCCAAACGGGAAGATTGACCGCGTGAAGCTAAAAGAGGATTACTTTGCACAATGAGGCAAATTATTGATTACACCGAAATATCAAAATCGGTCATGGCCCATATGAAAAAGGGCGTGCTGACAAACAACTTCATGCATCCGGATGAATACCGTGCCGAAATATCGGCGGGAACACTGTTTGCGTATGAATACGGCGGTGGACTGCTACTATTTCGGAAACGAGAAGGCCGCCATCTGCTGACGTTTTATATCAATGACCGCGCGGTTTTGCCCGATATTAAACTCCCGCCGGATACCGTCTTAAGTATGCCGCTGAAAGCCGTCGGCGCGGATGCCGTATCTTATTGGATACGATTTGGAATGCATCCACTGGGCGAATACATCCGGCTGACGCGAGTGGCTGGCTCTGCACTTGTAGTTGGCGATTCAACGGTGCAAATCGCGGTTGAAAGTGACTTTGACAGCGTTCACACGCTATTGCGCGATAGCTTTGATCTGCGAACCGGTTGCCTGCCATCCACTGCCGAACTCCGTGGCGATATCAAGCGCGGAATGGTGCTGTGCGTGAAAGACAACGGAATCGGTGGCGTGCTGCGATTTGCGGAATTTTCAGGCAGAGCGGAAATCATGCACCTCGCCGTGCACGAAGATTTACGCGGACGCGGCATCGGTCACACACTTGTAAGCGGTTTTGCTGCGCGCTATGGCAAGCAGAAATGCACCGTATGGATGAGAGACGGATATACTCCAGCACTGAAAACATACACCGCCGCCGGATTTTCCCCGGACGGACAAATATCTGTGCTGTTTGGGTTTACAAATGAGGAGAAATAAAATGGAAACACTGTTGAAAATTTTGCGCGAAGCATGCCCCGGTGTGGATTTTGAAAACGAGAAAGCCTTGGTGGATGACGAAATCCTGGACTCGATGGATATTGTCACGATAGTTTCGGAAATTATCAGCGAATTTCAGATAGAGCTGAGCGTGGAAGACCTGATTCCGGAGAATTTCAATTCCGCTGAGGCGATTATGCAGCTTATTGAACAGAGGTTAAATTAGGCTATGCCGTTTACTTCGCTGAGATTTCTTGCGCTTGTCGTACTGTCTATCGTGCTGTATTATATTGTACCGCGCAAACGGCGGTGGATAGTCCTGCTTCTGGCCAGTTATGTGTTCTACATCGCCGGCGGGTGGAGGACTGTTTCTTATTTGCTGTTTACAACTGGTGTGACCTATAGTGCAGGAATTGTGCTCGGCATTCTGAACGTACGGCTGAAAGAGACCCCAAAAGATCAGTCAACCATAATAAACAGACTGAAAAACCTAAAAAAATGCACAGCCGCCTTGGGGCTTATATTGGCCTTTGGCGTGCTTTTCCTGTTAAGATACTGGAGCTTTGCCATGGAGCTGTTGACCGATTCCGATAGATTCAGCCTGAATCTTTTAATCCCGCTGGGCGTTTCGTTCTTCACGTTTCAATCGGTGGGATATGTTATCGACGTGTATCGCGGCAAACACTCGCCGGAGCGGAATGTGTTCAAATTCGC
>WQVW01000133.1 GCA_009785655.1 Oscillospiraceae bacterium
TCCCGAAACTAAGCACATGGAATGCAAGAATTTTAACACAATTTTCGCATACTGTCAAAGTAAATTTTCATGGTTGATAATAAGCAAGGAATGTAGTATAATACTTTTCAAGAACGACGAAGAGGTAAGGCTGCACTAGTCGGGGAGTTAGCGGTGCCCTGTTGCCTGCAACCCGCTACAGCAGGGGTGAATCCCGGCCCTCGGACTTGTGATGTGCTGTCAGCATCTGATAAGCGGCGTTGATGAGCCGGTCTCGCGCAACGTAAATTCGTGAACCATGTCAGGCGGGGAACCGAGCAGCATTAAGCGAAACCTTACGTGTGCCGCGAGGGCGCCGGTTCTGAGCTGGCTGTCAGAACTAGCGAGCATATCGCATTTTCAAAGGCCGGTGTGCAGTCTTACCATTTCGTTGTTTTGTTATTTAAATGAGGTGCAGGAGGAAGGGGAAGCAAATGAATACACCACTGAAAAAAGCCCGGATGATGCTTATAATCACGTCTGTAGTTATGTTGATTTCAGCGATAAACATGATTGCACTTGGCTTTGGTTGGCTTCAAATTGTCATTTTTTGCGCTACTATAGTTGTTTTTCGTTCTCATTTGACACAATATAGGGCAGCAAGAAAAGAAGATGAAGACACTCCGTAATGAATATTATTCGCATCATTTAAACAATTGGAGGCCACCCACTTTTATCTGGATCTATATAGTAAAATGGCAGTTGCGCAGATTTGCGAAGGACAAAACACCCGCCGCCTGTGGGCGGCATCCTCTTTACTAAAGAGGGCTAGGGACGGAGGTAATATGATGTTGCCTTATAATAAAAAATTCAAATTGCGAGCGCGTGAGTTGCGGAGAAATGCAACACCGCAGGAAAACAAGCTGTGGTATGGATTTTTGCGTAAACATCCTTGTCCTTTTACAAGACAAAAAAATAGTAGATAACTACATTGTTGACTTTTTATGTATTTCAAAAAACCTTGTTATCGAAATTGATGGAAGCCAACATTTTACCGATGACGGTTTAGAATATGATAATATACGTACGGATTTATTAGAGAGTTTAGGATTGCACGTTATGCGGTTCACGAATATTCAGATAGACAGATCTTTCGATGAAGTTTGCACAGAGGTGCAGGACTACATAGATTCATATAGCCAAAGCCCCAGCCCTCTTTAGTAAAGAGGGTGCCGCCCACAGGCGGCGGGTGTTTTGTTCTTTGTAGAATTTTTTGTTTTGTGGGGATGTTGCAATGTCTGATGATTTTATTGTAGCTCATAAATTTTGCACAAATAATCGGAATGCTCTTATGAATGACAACTTGTGTGGGTGTTTTTATTGCATGAAAATATTTGACCCATCTGAGATAAATGAATGGGTTGAAGATACAAGCGGGACTGCACTTTGCCCATATTGTGGCATAGATTCGATAATAGGGGAAAGCAGCAAATACCCAGTAACAGAAGAATTTTTATTAAAAATGAATCAATGCTGGTTCTGAAGAAAATAAACATCACATTTCACAACGGAGGCCACCCACGTGTACCAAGCTTTATACAGAAAATACCGGCCGCGCAGGTTTGCGGACGTATCGGGACAAGAACATATCACACAGACGCTGCAGCGGCAGGTGGAGACGCACCGGCTCTCGCATGCGTATCTTTTTATCGGTGCCCGGGGGACGGGTAAAACGTCATGCGCGAAAATCCTCTCCCGCGCGGTGAATTGCCAAAATCCCAAAGACGGTGATCCATGCAATGAATGTGTGTCTTGCATCGGCATTGAGAATGGGTCGATTCTGGACGTGCTGGAACTCGATGCCGCGTCGAACAACGGTGTTGACAATGTCCGTGCACTGCGGGAAGAGGCCGTATATTCACCGGCGGCGGTATATAAACGCGTGTATATCATAGACGAAGTGCATATGCTGTCAATCGCCGCGTTCAACGCATTGCTGAAACTGCTTGAAGAACCGCCGGAACACTTGATGTTCATCCTGGCGACGACTGAACTGCACAAAGTCCCGGCGACGATTTTGTCTAGGTGTCAGCGATTTTCGTTCAAACGGCTTTCAAACGAGGCAATCGCAGGACGGCTGAATTTTGTTGCACGTGAGGAAGGGCTTGAACTCACAGAAGACGCGGCGGAGAAACTGGCCGTGTTGTCCGATGGTTCGATGAGGGATGCGTTGTCATTGCTGGATCAATGCGCGTCTGAATCTGTCATCGACCTGCCGTGTGTGCTAGATACGGTCGGTTTAGCGATGAGTTCAGAGATTGTCGGCATCGCTGATGCGGTGGCTGATAGAGCGTTGGAACCGGCGTTGGAAATTTTCACACGGCTTTACACCGGCGGACGGGATTTATCGTCGCTGTTGGGCGAACTCGCGGCACTGATGCGCGACTTGCTTGTATATAAACTCTCGCCGAATTCCCCGCTTTTGGGCGGCGGATTTTCTGCGACGGAACTCGCCGAGCTGTCGGAAAAACTCTCGGCAGAGCGTGTTTTCCATTGTCTTGAGATGATACGAGATGCCACGGCCAGCCTTTCCCGCGCCGGCGGCAAACTGCCGGTGGAGATGTGCATTATCAGGATGTGCAACGAGAGTCTGTCGGACTCAACCGCGGCATTGTTGTCCCGGATAGAGCGGCTTGAATCCGCGGCGCAAAGCGGTGAAACCCTTGCGCCGCAAGCGGTGGAGAGGAAGCGGGATACGACACCTTTGCCGCAACCCCAAACTGTTGCGGATGCACAACCTATTGAAACGCCAGCGCCGCTACCAGATCCGGCAGTAAGTCCGACACCAGCAATGGCTGAAGCTTCGCCGGAAAAGCCAACGAAGACGGCTCAGGACGGGGATGCCGCTTGGCAGGAAATTTTGGCACTTTTGAAAAATGACCCGCCGACATATGCGGTGTTGAGCGACAGCGCGAAAATCTCCCCGACAATACAAGACGGCGAGATAATCTTACGCGCAAGCAATCCGTTTGCAATGAACGCGATTGAATCAAAAGCACTGTCTGACCGGCTGAAAGAAGCGGCACGTCAGGTATTAGGGCGAGAGGTGATGATCCGCGCACAATTGGGCGGAGAAGAACCGAGTAAAAAAGGCAATAATATTGAAAATTTAAGCGCATTTGGTATAGTCAAGTTTGAATAAAGCTTTAAATTAATAAGGAGGAGCGGTTACAATGGCAAAAGGCGGATTTCGCGGCGGCAGCTACGGCGGCGGCGGTATGAACAAAAACATGATGAAGCAGGCTCAAAAAATGCAAGAGGATTTTTTGAAGATGCAAGAGGAAATGGAAGATAAGACATACGAGGCGCAATCCGGCGGCGGCGCAGTGACAGCGGTGGTGAATGGCAAGCATGAGGTTGTCAGTCTCACGATTGAGCCGGACGTTGTTGACCCGGAAGATGTTGAAATGCTGCAAGACTTGGTGATGGCCGCAATAAACGAAGCAATGCGCCGCGCGGAAGCCAGTGCCAGTGAGACAATGTCAAAGCTCACAGGCGGGCTGAATCTCGGATTTTAGGTTAATGGAATTCGCAATCAGAGAGATTCGGCGGGAAGACCTGCCGGATCTATTGCGGTTGTACACATATCTGCATGACAACCCGTATCCGGTCATAGATCAGCATATTGAAAGTATGTGGTTGGAGATATTAAACGACCGAAACCATCATATACTATTAGGCCACGCAAATGGGGTGCTTGTGAGTTCCTGCGTTGTCGTCACCGTGCCGAATCTTACACGCGGACAGCGGCCGTATGCGTTGGTTGAAAACGTGGTGACGCATCCGGACTTCAGACGGCATGGCTATGGGTTGCGTATTCTGACAGCGGCAAAAGAAATCGCGGTTCGGGGAAATTGCTATAAAATCATGCTGATGACCGGTTCAAAAAAACAAAGCATACTGGATTTCTACAAAAAAGCTGGGTACAGCTCAGATGAGAAAACGGCATTTATACAAAGGTTGTAATATGCAGGGGACGATGGCAATCGTCCCCAAACATCGGGCGGATTGCCATCCGCCCCTACACAGGATGGTGACAAAAATGAAATATTCATATACATATGATTCCCCCGTTGGGTTGATTTACATAGCGGAGTCTGACGGTGCGATAACGGACGTGATGTTCCGGCCGATTGAGGGCACAACGGAGCAGGAAACTCCGCTTATTTCACGTGCTATAGAAATGCTGCGGGAATATTTTGCCGGTACGCGGCGGGAGTTTGATTTGCCGCTAAATCCTGCAGGCACTGAGTTTCAAAAGAGCGCATGGAAAGCCCTTTTGACCATAACACATGGTCAAACGAAGACATACAAGCAGCAAGCAGAGGCGATAGGCAACCCGAAAGCGTGCAGAGCTGTCGGCGCGGCGAATGGGAAAAACCCGATTAATATTTTCATCCCCTGCCATCGTGTGATCGGCGCCAACAAAACACTGACCGGATACGGCGGCGGACTTGAAGTGAAAAAGTTCCTGCTGGAGCTGGAGGGGCATTATGATTGACAAACTCGAAACCGAACGGTTGATCCTGCGCCCGCCAATGCCGGATGACTTCGACGCGTTCCATTCGTGGGGCGGCAATCCGGCAAACACACGTTATCTGAGTTGGGGGCCAAACACAGAGACGCAGACGCGTGATTTTTTGTCGTCTGTAAAACCCGGCTATGATTTCGCTGTTGTTGTGAAAGCGACTGGGGAAGTCATCGGCAGCTGCGGAATATATCCGGACAATAACAACGATACGGCGTCGCTCGGTTGGGTTCTGCATATGGATCACTGGAAAAACGGCTATGGCACAGAACTCTGCGCGGAGCTGATACGCTACGGGTTCGAGGATTTGAAGTTGCGGCGTTTGTATGCCCCGTGTGCGGCTGTGAATTACGGTTCATATCGAGTGATGGAACGGAACGGAATGCGGCGGGAGGCGTTGCACAAAAAAGCCTTCTGGGCGCGTGTGGATAAGGAATGGATTGACGAAGCAATATACGCCATTCTTGCGGAGGAATATTTTGAAAGGCTGGAGCAAAAATGAAATATTTAATCATATCAGGCAATCCGAAAACTGACGGGCTGTGCAAAAGTGTGGAAGACGAAGTTATTCGCGGTGCGCGCGATGGTGGCGCGGAAGTGACGGTGCTGAATACGCAGGATATCCCAAGATGCCACATCTGCGGAACA
>WQVW01000134.1 GCA_009785655.1 Oscillospiraceae bacterium
AGAGATCGTGTGGTGCTGGATGAAGCACTTGCCTGGCGGTTATTCGGCTCTGTGCGTGTTGCGGGTCTTGAAATAACGATAGGCGGCCGGCCGCATACGATTGCCGGTGTTGTTTCGCGCGATAATGATTTCGCCACTTCAAGAGCTTATACGGACGGGGCAGGGCTGTTTATGTCGTACGAGTCATTGCGCGAATTGACGGACGGAGAAGCGAGGATAAGCACTTACATGATCGTGCTGTCTGACCCGATCACCGGATTTGCACTCAGTATATTGACAGAGGCTTTCCCCGCGAATGGTGCGCACATTGTTGAAAACAGCGCACGTTATTCGCTTTCAAACACATTTAACACCATCGCCTCATTTGGAGAACGGAGTATGCGGGCGGATGGAATGATTTTCCCATACTGGGAAAATGCCGCGCGCTATACGGAGGATTGGCTGGCGCTGTTGTTGGCATTATCACTGGCGTTTATCGTATGTCCAGCGGTGTTCGGTGTGATTTATGGTGTGAAGGCCATTTGCTGCGGCGTGAAGCGCGGCAAAGGCATTTTGACCGAAAAGGGTGAGGCACGTGATAAGCGTGAGGCTGAAAAATACCTGATGAACAACGTGAATGTAGAAGAGTCTGTCGCGTACAGCATTGACGATATTATGCGAGAGATCATAGAGGAACAGACAGAAACAGAAGAATCAGAAAAGCAGGAGATTACATAATGGCCAGCATTACCTTCAATAATGTTCGGAAAGTCTATCCCAACGGTGTGGTTGCCGTGCAAAGCTTTAATATGGAGATCGCCGACCAGGAATTCGTTGTACTGGTTGGCCCTTCGGGTTGTGGAAAGTCCACCACGCTGCGCATGATAGCGGGTTTGGAAGGCATAACGGATGGGGAACTTTATCTTGGTGACAGGCTGATCAATGACGTGGCGCCGAAGAATCGTGACATCTCCATGGTGTTTCAGAATTACGCGCTCTATCCGCATTTGACGGTTTTTGATAACATCGCTTTCGGACTGAAACTCCGCCGTGTGCCGCGAAAAATTATACGCAAAAAAGTTGAAGATGTGGCAAAAGTGTTGGATCTGGGGGAGCTTTTACAGCGGAAGCCGAAAGCGTTATCCGGCGGACAGCGTCAGCGTGTCGCGCTGGGGCGTGCCATTGTGCGGGAGCCCTCGGCCTTCTTGCTGGATGAACCGTTATCTAACCTGGACGCGAATCTGCGTACGCAAATGCGTTCCGAGATTAAAAAACTGCACTATCAATTGGGCGCGACTTTTGTATACGTGACGCATGACCAGACGGAAGCCATGACGATGGGCGACAGGCTGGTTGTGATGAAAGACGGCTTCATACAGCAGGTAGATACCCCGCAGAATTTGTATGACCGCCCCTGCAATCTGTTCGTTGCCGGATTCATCGGTTCACCGAAGATGAACACTTTAGCGGCGACACTGGAACGGCGTGACGGCGGCCTGGTTGCCGTATTCAATGGGGGCGAGCTGACTATTCCCGCGTCCCGCCTTTATGACGGTTCGCTTGATGGATATGTCGGGAAAGATGTCATCCTGGGTATCCGGCCGGAAAACTTTCACATGGAAAGCGAACACGCAAATATTCCCAACTCATGCCTGATAAACACCCGGGTGGAGCTTTCAGAGCAGATGGGTTCCGGCGTGTATTTGTACGTCATGTGCGGAGACACACAGCTTATCGCCACACTGCCAACGTATGGCGCCGCGCGCCACGGAGAAAGTGTCCGCCTGACCCTCGACTGTGAAAAGCTGTACATATTCGATAAAGACAGTGAAGAGATAATCGTGGGGAATAAATAGCTGTTTAAAAGCACCCCATCCGTGAGGATGGGGTGCTTTTCTCTCGCGTCATTTTAAAGTAATCAATAAATAAAAGCGGAGACGTATGTCTCCGCTTTCTAAAGTTATACGATTGTTATTCAGGAAATCCGGTGAATCCCGGTCCCATGGTACACAGAATCATTGTCAATTCCATGTCCGACACACGCCGTGATGGCGGCGCATCAAGGCCGGCTGTTTCAGGTTTCGGGAACGGATAGTTCATCGCCTTCAGCGCGTCGAATACAATGATTCCGGAACCATGGAGCGTGTCTGCGTTCAAGATTGAATAGACCATTGCCGCGCCGCCGGACTCCGGCGGAACCATGCCTTCAAAGCCGGGCATGGCGAACATAGCAGGATCAAACTTGGGTGCGCCTTCCGGACGTGGCGGCATTTTGGACAGATCAAACCGCCCAACGCCGGCCGGAGTCAAGCAGAACACGTTGACGCCGGTGTCTTTTACTTCGTTGGCAAGTGACATGACAATAGACGTCGCCGCCGCTTTACCGGCAGTATAGATTGATCCCCCAACCATCGGCGGGGCATAATGGAACTGTGTGGCACTGTATACGACGACGCCGTATTTGCGCTCAATCATCCCTGGGACGAACGCTTTAATCAAAAGCATTGTTCCGCGTGCGGAGATGGCGTAAGACGCGTCAAGATCACTGATATCTGAACCCAATACCGGGCCGTTCAGGCGCATGTTCATCGCGTTGTTGATAAGGATATCCACTTTGCCGAATTTTTCAAACGCTTTGGCCGCCAGGTTGCTGACATCATCATCTTTGGTGATGTCGCACTTGACAAACAGGGCGCGGTCATCTTCGTTCTCTGCGTTGATGACACGTTCAGTTTCTTTACCGTTTACCTCGTTGATATCCGTGACAACGACGTTAGCCCCGGCCCATGCGATCGCCCGTGCGTACCCTAAACCGACATTGCTTGCCCCGCCGGTAACCACTGCGACTTTGCCTTTCAATGAATCTTTCTTCAAGCCGGTATATGCCAAATCCACAGGCATAATGTTCAGAATTTCGCTTGTTACTGTTGCCATAAAACTAGCCTCCTATACAATATGTAAAATTTTCATATCATTATAGTAGTGCATCATATGCAAAAAGTCAAGAGAGTTAGTGAATATTCACTAACTCTCTTCTTTAGGCCGATACAGGTCGATTTTGCGCAGGAGGGGATCTACGGCTTTTCGGATCCACGGCATGACTCTTCCAACACAGATAGCGGCGATAATCGTACCTTCACGTATGCCGACCAGGCTGCCCAGGAATATGAACGAGAGCGCGATGGATGTCACAACAAGCGCAGAATCCAGCATCATCTTAATGATGTGGAATTTGCTTTTCGGCACCACCTGCACAATCGTCAGTATAAGTCCTTCCAGTGGCAGCGGTGAAATTTTGGCGTCCACAAACAGGATGATGCCCAGTGCGATGATCACGATGCTTATTGCCAGCATGGCAAGCTGACCAAAGTATGTAGGTATACGGAAATCCCCGATAATCCATCTGGCAAGATCCACAAAATACCCAAACATGGTGGATGCTACAATCTGTGCGATTCTAATCGGCTTGAACTTTTTCCGCAATATGATCAGCTGAATCAGTATAAAAAAACAGAACGTTATGTTAATAAATGTCCCGGTACTCCATGCTCTGCCGCCTCTGTAAGCGTAGTCTATCCGACTTAACATATAGCCCAGTGAAGATACCGGTGAAACGCCCAGATAGGCATTAATTGAAATGGCAACACCCATCGCCAGTATGAATAACCCCACAACCCAAACGATCACTCGTCTGACTAATCTCTGGTTTCTTACTTTCTCTCTCAAACGTGTCCTACCTCCGATTTTTGTTCATTATAGCAGTTGCGCTGAAATTTTGCAACTGAACTTGCAAGAGTGGAGTGAAATGTTATATAATATGTAAAGATTGTCCGAAACTGTAAAATGATTTAGCATTGACGGGGTTGTGTATGCGTAAGCTGGCTACAGCGGCGTTTTCCTTCGCGGCCGCGATATTTCTCTCGTTGTATTTATTAGCGAATCATTGGCTGTTGATCGGCGGGGCGCTTGTCGCAGCGGCGTCTTTGTGCGGACTTTTATTCAAAGGCGATGTGCGCGTCCGTATTTTTATCGTGTGTGTATCGTTTGCCGTCGGTTTGATTTGGAGCTGGGCGTTCAGCGCGATTGTCACCGCACCGGCAGGGGAATTGCATGATCAATTTGCAACAGTGACGGCAGTGGTCACAGACTTTCCTGTCCCCCGGACTCGTGGCTATCATGTTGAGGTCAGGATTCGCCAACATGAGGGGGAGGACATCAGGCCAATCGGCGCGAGACTGCGATATTTCCGCACGACGGAGTTGCAGCCGGGTGACGTGATTGAATTCATGGCTCGATTCTCACGTACTGACGGTGTGGATGACCTAGACAGGATAGATGCATTGAGTTCCCGCGGGGCGTTTTTATCGGCACTGATTGCAAGTGATATTGAGGTGGTGGGTTCCGCCGGGCGATGGCGGTATTTTCCGCAAAGACTGTCCTATGCCATGGCGAACATGGCGGACAGGCTATTCCCAGAAGACGTGTCCCCATTCATGCAGGCATTGATTGTGGGCAGGCGTGCGGATTTGAGCACCGATGTCGGATTGAACGCCGCGCTGGCCGCTTCCGGAATCACCCACGTCGTTTCGGTATCCGGTTTGCATGTGACGTTTTTGATGGGATTTCTTGCCGTGTTTATAGACAGGAAAAAACGGCTTTTTGCAATGATAGGATTGCCGGTGTTGTTTCTGTTCATGATGATGACAGGCTTGCAGCCGCCAGTGGTTCGTGCCGGAATCATGCAGATGTTTTTGATCTGCGGACCGATTTTCGGGAGGAAAAGTGACAGCATTACCTCGATTTCAGCGTCTTTGCTGATTTTGCTTGCAATGAATCCGTATTCCGCCGGTTCAATTGGCTTGCAACTGTCATTCTCTGCAACTGTTGGACTGATCCTTTTCACGCCCAGAATCCATTTAGTCTTTACAAACGCATTGCGCAGAACAAAGTTGTATGACAAAAGCGTACGCGCGCATGTGTTACGCGTCATCACATCCAGCCTGTCAACGACTTTCGGCGCAATTTTATTGACCATTCCGCTGACGGCGATACATTTCGGGCGCGTGGCGATCGCTTCGCCGATCACGAACCTTTTAACGCTGTGGGCGGTGTCGATAGCGTTTACGTTTGGGATGGTTGCCAGTGTGCTTGGTTTTATTTTCATGCCGCTCGGTGCAGTTGTTGCGTATCCCGTCAC
>WQVW01000135.1 GCA_009785655.1 Oscillospiraceae bacterium
CTGGTTGCCCCCGGTGATGATCGCGACTTTGCCTTTCAGGCTGAAATAGTCCATTGAAAATGACATAGATTTTGTCCCTTTCATTGATTTGTTTTTTATAGGGGCGACCGAAGAGGCCGCCCCTATGACGGAACTATGAAATGTGATTATTTTTTCAGCAGCGCAACGACTTGATCTGCAATGCCCTGCGGATCCATTTTGTAGTACTTGTAAACCTCGTCCGGGTCACCAAGCAGGGCGAACTCATCCGGCAGGCCGATACGCTTGAACTTTCCGGAGAATCCGGATTCAAGCAGATACTCCGCCACCGCGCCGCCGATGCCGCCGTTGATTGAATGCTCTTCGACTGTGACGATATTGCCAGTCTCATTGGCACATTTAAGCAGCATGTCTGAGTCCATCGGCTTTACCGTGTGCATATCAATGACGCGTGCGCTGATGCCGTGATTGTCTTTCAATATCTTTGCGGCCATCATTGACCAGTAGACAGCGGATCCGGCAGAGATGATCGTCAAATCCGTGCCCGGCAGCGTTTCAATGGCCTTGCCGATCTGATAATCATAATCACCTTCGTACACGTTCGGCGAACCGCCGCGGTCGATACGGATGATCATCGGACCTTGGAACTCCATTGACTTCCGGATAATCTTGCGGCACTGGTCAGCATCCGCCGGGACGCAGACTGTGAGGTTCGGAATCGCCCTGTACAATGCGAGGTCGGCAATCGTATTATGTGTCGGTCCGCCGGCGGCAGTCAGGCCGGAGTGCGTGCCGATTAAACGGACATTCACGTCGTTATAGGCAATGTCGGTGTGGATCTGATCCGCCGCGCGAAGCGACAAGAACGGGCCGAATACTTGGGAAAACACCGTAAGCCCTGAAAGCGCGAGTCCAGCAGACGCGCCTACCTGATTCGGTTCTGCGATGCCGAAGTTGAAGCATCTTTCCGGATATTTTTGCAAGAGTTTACCGGCAGATGACGAAGGGGCGACATTATCTGTGTAAGTGAACACGAAATCAATGCCCTCTTCCGCCATGCGGAATAATTCTTCGCCGTAAGCCTCACGGGCACTTGACAGCATTTGGTCAAAATTAAAAGTTGTCTTAACAGCCATTATCTCACCCTCCTTGATTTTTCTACCGATATGAGCGCCCGATCAAGCTCTTCTTTCGCGATGCCGCCGCCGTGCCATTTGTAGTCGCCTTCCATAAAGTCAACGCCCTGGCCTTTGACAGTGTTCGCGATGATGAATATCGGTTTTCTTCTGTACTCAGGTTCCGCCGGGGGCAAGTTTTGCAGAACTTCACAGACTTCATACATGTTGTTTCCGTTGACTTCATAGACATCCCAGCCGAAAGCGGCCACGCGCTCTCCCAGAGGGTCTATGTTCATCACGTCCCGCGTGAAGCCGGTCATCGAAACCTGGTTCTTGTCGCAGATGCAGACAAGGTTGCCGAGCTCATAATGGGAACCTGCCATCAGTGCTTCCCAGTTTGTGCCTTCATTCAGCTCACCGTCACCGGTGATAACGAATGTACGCCAGTTTTTCTTCTGCTTACGCGCGCCCAAAGCAAGTCCCACAGCGATTGGAAGTCCGTGACCCAACGATCCGGCTGAAACCTCTATGTATGGGCAGTAAAGCCTGTTAGAGTGCATTCCGAATACAGCTGTGTCCAGCGTCTCAAAATGTTCTACCATATAGTCCATTGTGTATGCACCCATGTCGGAGAAGATTGTATACAGCGTTTCACTGCAATGGGCTTTCGAGAGAACCAATCTGTCACGATCCTCCCAGCTGGGATTGTTTATGTCATAGTTCATGTACTTGTAATACAGGGCAACGCACATTTCAACGATTGAGAGTTCCCCCCCCAGATGCCCCATGCCAATGCGGTGGATGAAATTCAAGAGGTCTTTGCGGATTTTAACACATTTATCCTCAAGTTCTTTGACCATTTCTATGTCGATATTGTAATTGCGCACTAAATCAACACTCCTTTCTAATTAAAGCGGCGTTACTCGCCGTCGAACTCATTACATCTGATCAGTATTTTTGGGTATTTGCCTGAAATCTGTGTCATAAACGCGGCTTCCACGTCGTCGATATCGTATACGACATTGATGAAATCATCCAGCTGCATCCGCGGCATCAACTGCAATGCGCGTGTAAACGCATATGGAGAAACGTATGTGCCGGTGATTGTCAATTCGTTCGCATAGCAATATTGATAGAGGTTCAGCGGCATCTCATAGTCATTCGGATACATAGCGACATACATCAACGTTCCGCCCTTGGCTGTGATTTTTGGCAGCTCAACAGCCGCCTTCACAGCACCAGAGCAATCGATGACGATGTCGTATCCAAGATTATTCGTAATTTCAGCGGCTGCTTTTGCCATATCCTGCGCGATGGGGTCAACGCAATGATCCGCGCCGAATTTTTTACCGAGTTCCCGCCGTTCGGCGATTGGCTCAAAGAGTGTCAGATTCACGGCACCCATCATTTTTATCATTTGCAGAACCAACAATCCAATAGGGCCGCCGCCGCATACGGCGACGCGGGAGCCGATTTTCGGCGTGATCTTATCCATCACCCTGACAGCGACCGACACAGGCTCTAAAAGACAGCCCATTTTCAGGCTGACATTGTCAGGGAGTTTGAAAACCTGTGACTCATGCCAAGTGATATACTCAGACATACAGGGTTGGTTCGAGTCATTGGCGAATTCGCAGAACTGCTCTTGCTGATGGCGGCAATAATAACATGTGCCGCAGAAACGCAAGAAATTGCCGGCCACGCGATCCCCGACTTTTAATCCTTTTTTTGTGG
Source organism: Oscillospiraceae bacterium (assembly GCA_009785655.1). Lineage (GTDB taxonomy): Bacteria > Bacillota > Clostridia > Oscillospirales > Oscillospiraceae > WRMH01. The sequence goes on from WQVW01000135.1 coordinate 2,832, forward strand.
CTTTTGGGCCGACTTCGACAACAATGCCGGACATTTCGTGTCCCAATCCAAAGGGGACATCCCAACCAAAAATATTTTCCTGAAGCAGATGAGGGTCAGACCCGCAGATAGAGCAATAGGCGACTTTGATTCTCACGTCTTCGTCTCCGAGCACGGGTTCTGGTATATCGCACACCTGGACTTTACCGCGTGTGGCCTCATCCGTTGCTTTCAAGCTGCCAACTTTGACAACTGTTACCGACTTCATGCTTGCTAAGACCTACCTTTCAAATAAATTTTGTTTAGCTTAACTTCTGTATCAATATGATGATAGATTTTATCACAAACGGACTGATCTTACAACCCCTAAAACGTAAGGAAGGGGGACGAGGAAATTATGATACTGACTGTCGAGATGAACTATGTTGTTTATCGCCCTGATAGGGTGCGCACTCCTCTGCGTCCCCTATCAGGGCGAGAGAAATGCGCACCCACGCACAAGGGGCGCACAATTGTGCGCCCCTACAAAGATTTTAAGATAACATTATTGGCTTGTCAGGAAAAATGCCCATCGTCTGGCGTTGCCGACCGGCTCAAGGTTTTCAAACCATTCGGCATGATCCCTGTCGCGCATACGCGCATCGGCAATGAAGTCCCGATATGACTCGCCGAATCCGGTGAAGAATACAAGATGATACCCGAAATCTTCAGTTCTGATAAGCGCGAAGTCCCCAATATCTCTGCCCGGGGCAAACAGCCATTCCTCAATTTCCGGGACAAGTTTGTTCTGGGTAATGACTTTGGATATATCAGTATACAACCCACCCTCTGTGTGGTCGTCCGAGTGTTCAGCCATCAATTCAAGCAGTAACTCTTCCGTTGCGCCGCCTTCCACGAACAGATTGTACACTGCTTCGGCTCTGAGTCTGACGTCCATCTCTGCTTGCATTTCCATCTGCTGGAACATATCCATTGCTTCCTGCCGTGCATCGTCATCTTCAATGTCGTCGAAGTCTATAAACATGCTCTGCTCACGCGAGAACAGTATCTGCCGCATGTCAACCATACGGTATTCGTTAGAATCGCGGTTTATGAAGAAGATGACATGTGTGCCGGTCGGTATGTCTTCAGTCGTAATGTCCCCGAAAGTGCGGCTGGGGTCTCTCATCCAAGGCCCATAAACACCGCCCAGCCATTCGCCGGGGAATACACGTAATGTTGAATCAGGCTCGCCAAACTCTATGTCATCAAATGCGCTGGCAGCGGCGATGAAATCTTCTTCGGTTTCGATGCCGGCGGCAATTGCTGCGGCCTGAACTCTGGCACTTTCAAGTGCTTGTTCACGCGCTTCTTCAAATTCCTCTGTAGACTCAAAGTCAACCATGTTGACAGTCTCCGCCCTGAAAAGGAAAATCCTGTAGGTAAAGTTGTCAAACATGTCGATGTTCTCTTCGTAGAACTCTGAAAGTGCTTCCGGGGTGTATGCGAATGTGTCCCACATGTATTCGTTGAATGAATTGGCGGTAAACATGAATTCAGACATTTCGCGGAATACACGCTCGTTCACGCTTCTGCCGTATATATTGCGAAGGTGTGCTGTAAACGATATGCCTTCCCATTCCGCCATCATCATCAGCATTTCGATTTCTTCGTCCATCACTGCGCGAGAGCCATCCCTCAGCACATAGCCATAATCCATGGCAGCTGAGTACAACTCGACAAGTTCGGCTATTTGCGTGATGGTAAGATCATTGAAAAAATCGGCCCAAGTCTCACCGGTTGTATGATTCTGGATTTGGCTTCTTAACGGCCATCCCGGCTCCGGCATCATGCCGGGCACAAAGCCGCCCATTTGGTCGACCACGGCTTGTTGATAGTCAAAATACGCATGGATAAAGAAAAAATCAAACTCTGCCGCCGTAAAATCTCTGCCGCCCACAGTGACAGCGGGGAAATTGCGACGTATGTAGTTAGAGTTCAAAAACAGTGCCCCTGAAAAAGCGATGGCAAGAGCCACAATAACCAAAATAGAAATGAGTCGCACTCTTTTCTTTTTGGTTTCTTCTTGCCGGCTTCGCGCCTGACGGCGTTCAATTTTGCCGAAAGTCATTTTCTCATTTGTTTCACTCATAAATCTGTCATTCCTTTTTCTGATTTTCCGTTGCTAATCGTTAATTGTAAATCATCAACTGTAAATTGTCAATTATAAAATCCCCCGCCGTGCCGTGTAGACCCATTTATAACCTGCACCATTTAGCAGGTGGGTCTCCTCCTTCCGGCTTCGCTGATTCCAACAGCCGGGGACTAGAGTAAACACATAGCCCAGGAAGCCTGCAATTCACAGGAAAAGA
>WQVW01000136.1 GCA_009785655.1 Oscillospiraceae bacterium
CCTATTTATGAAGATTTTGTATCGCATATAAACTCATCTTGAGGCAATCATATTAACGAAAGGCGAAGCACTGTCGTCTTATTAAACAACATTCAGGAGATGAAAAGCAATAATGGCTAGAAGCACTAACCAGCTTGTTAATCCTAACGCTCGTGAAGCGATGAACCGTTTCAAAATGGAAACTGCCTCTGAATTAGGCGTCAACCTCAAACAGGGCTACAACGGTGACATCACTGCCCGTCAGGCCGGCAGTATCGGCGGTCAAATGGTCAAAAAGATATGTCCCGTACGACGTGTGAAATTTGAACGAACGAACAGGGTTGTATCGAACCACAAAGCGGTTGTGCTATATGCGGCTGGGCTAGTGTTATAAAAATCTACATAAATGACAAATACCATTATTCTTTGATTTGCAGCAGCTCCAGCGGCAACCGGTTCGTCACTGAGATACTGCCCACAATTGATCCAACTGCTGTTCCCGCAAGGTACAATCCCGCCAGCATCACAGCTGCACCGATACTCCAGCCGAGTACCAACACTGCGGCAAGTCCGATTGTTATACCGCACAAGCACACAATCAGCTGTTCGGTACACAGAACCGCTCGTGTTCGCCGCTTGGTTGAACCCAGCACGCGCATGATCGCCGCGTTCTTCGCGTTTTGCAGCATCAACAGCAGCACCAGGCTGAACCCGATGGCTACTGACACTGCAATCGCAACCGGATACAGCAGGCCGAGCAGTGATAGGTTCTGCTCCATTGAACCCGCTACAACACGTAACTCCTCGTCGTGCAAATTTAGCCGCAGGAGCGTCCAACCAGCTGTGCCTCTCTCAACTATGTTTTGTAACTCCTGTTCAATTTCAGGAAGCTCTCTATTTCGTGCTGGGTCTATTTCAAAATCAAATGTTGAAAACCCTATCTCGTGTCTGCCTTTTTGACTAAATATGTATTCAGCAGCATCAAGTGGCATTAAAATTGCATCGCGAAACATGTGTGCACTGTATCCGTGGATGTACCCATTGTGAACCCCAATAACAACGGCAGGATTATGCGCCCATGACTGCGATGCTCCATTCCAACTTGTCACATACACATGATTTAGGTCAAGGTTTTCCATAACAGTTTCGGACAATACAACGGGAATTTGACTATCGGCGGTAAACACAAGGTCAACTTCACTAAACCCTTCCACAAATTTAATTTCCAAACTCCCCCGCCTTTGCGCCACAATATCATCAATATCAACATAGGTGTCACCATCTATGTGCCGTCTGACAATTTCATCATAAATCCATGACTGATCCAAGTCATCAGCGATGTCTCTTGAATGATGCACAAGGAAGCGTTCTATGTCATTAAAGCCCATAAAGCCAAGAAATCCATTCATTAAGGGGAACGGCTCTCCCCTGCCGTCCGCTTCCACACGACCATCCCAAGCTTCCGGCGGTGCTGCGTCCTGGGTGATTACTGTAAAAAGATACTTTGCTTCTATAAACTCATTCTGAGTAATCTCCAGATCCAAAATATTGTTAATCGTTGCCGGGCGGATCACATCACCAAAGCGGCGCACACGAGGGGTTGTAAATGGATTAGTTCCTGATAACATAGTGATTTCCGTGTTCACAGTAGTATTATCATACAAGTTGTCTATCTCCGCTTCAACACGGTTGATGGACTCTACTAAAAACCCCAAGGTGAGCACAAAAAACAACGTGACAACAGCCATAAGCACAGATTTAACAGGCGAGCGGACGATATGGCGGAACACGAACCTCATTGTCCCTCGTCTTTTTGATGTTCCGGCACTTGCAATGCTATGCATATAATTTGAAATCGTATCTATTCGGGACAATAGGTTTTCACCTGTATCCGGTGAAAATGACTGGGACGTCTTTGTCAGTGTATTTCCTGCTGTACCCGCCGAACCTTGCAAAAGTTCCAAAACCGGGCGGCGGCCTATTCGTATAACGCCGATCGTTGTCATAACCAACAATCCTGCGAGAACAATTACCGCCAGAAGCATAAGCCAAACTATGGACAGCGATATATCCAAATGAATAGGAATATGCGTCACAATTTCGCCGAATGGATTGATGGTATTTGCAGCCCTGTCAAGTGAAAAAACCAGCCACCCACACCGCCGATTATCACAGCGGGAATTCCGCAGAGCATAGCCGATGCGATAATCTGAGTATATACCTTTTTCACGGGAACACCCAATGCCCGCATTACGGCAAACTCTTTCCTCCGCTGCCGCAAATACAGGAACACAACAAGTGCCAGTACAAGAACCAGTACAATGCAGAACATAACTGCGTTAAATGTCATCGCACGCAATATCTGCTCTGCCGATGACCAAAAGGCTTCCGCATCCTGACCTAAAAAGATAACGTTAAATCCCAAAGCGGAAAGAGCGTCTCTATGTTCAAACAGGAACGCGGATTCATCCCTTGGGTCATTCAGCACAAAGCTGTACCAAATATTCGGTATGAAATCCGGGTGCCCAACCGCTTCAATTGCTGGCAGCGGCCAATACGGCGCAGAGCCGGGGCCGGGCGGAAACATAGCCGCAGCGAAATCACTCATAGAGCGTTTATCTTCCATAACAGCGTCAAACGCTGTCCACATCGAATCATCTGTCAACGCCGCCGAAAACACAAAGTCATCAGGTAATACAGAATCCGGAATGTAGATATGATTATCCATAAGAAAGGGAAAGGAAAAGACAAGTGCTGGATCAGCATCTCTAAACATCCCCACAATTGTGAGTTCCAGTTCATATGTAAGATATTCTCCCGGTGTGGTCACAATATCAAAATCGTCGCCGACCGTACGGGGACTGACCCCAATCACAATCTGTTCTTTTGGGATATCTATGACAATGGTATCCCCCAATTCAAGATTGCGGATACGCGCAAAGCTGGAATGAATCGCCGCCACGGGATTCGCATTTAAATAATCCTCACGGTCAATCCACCGCCCCTCAACCAGCTCCAGTGACGGCGTTTGCGTCTGCAAGGCCGGCAAAGCTGTCATATCCGTTGTGGTACGCAAATATATCTCTCTTTGATTATGGTGCAGCCGTTCAATCATATCCGGAATATTTTCTAACCCAGGTGTGGATGCAAAATCAACCACTTCATCAACGCCCACGGGGAGATACCATATCGGGCTATCCGGCAAAGTGCGGCGGCGGATAGAAAAATCTGTGTTAAGCGACTCTATGACCAGTAGTTCGTTGTTTTCACCCGCTTGAAGGCGCGGCATATCAAAATGCGCATGCAGCCAAGGCGTATAAAATCCAGCTCTTAGAAAATAACGCTGCCCTATCTCCATATTGGCGATTGCCGGTTTGCCGGGCATTATTTCATCATATTCTGCATAATGTGCGCGCGGTGCTGGCAGCATATAACGGATCAGAATAATGTCCTCCCCGCGCCCTTGCTTCCAATGTTCTGCATAGCCGGATAAGACATAATCCATCCGGAAAATTAACTCTATGTTGGGTGGCACCGAACCAATCATAAATCCCATAGGAAATCCATAGTCATCGCTAAAATTTTTGCTAATCAGCTCACCATAAAAGAATATGTCCGTGTGCCGCATTCCAATTGTGTATATTTCATCTGTGGGCTGTGCACGGACAGATGCCGGAAATGATACCCTCATACCGTCAATATCAGCATTTTTCATATCCCGCAAAACGCCGGATACACCGCGCCGTCTGTCGTCAAAATCCACAAACGGACTGTTGTGCACAATCTCTGCCCCGGCGAATACATTCACCGGCACGTGGATTGACGCGGCACCTGTATATTGCAAGACACCCACAGAACGATAAAATCCGCCGATATTTTCAATCTTTTCTGTTATGACGATGTATTCCACCACTCGCATAACAAATGTGAATGACGCAGCAAGCATCAGCAGTACGAATATTGCTGTGCGTACAGGCTGACGGAGCATAGATTTAATGAGTATGTTCTTATGCATACAAAAAACCTCCTGCGGAGTCCATTTTAACTACTATACAGTACACAAAAGCATTCACTGTCTAACTTACCACCATTTAGATTTTTGCATATTGTTAGAGCAAAGAGCTGACGCGAAGGCGTCAGCTCTTTTGGCATTCTAATGTGCTATCTGTAGATGCTCGGGTCTGGAATCCGGCGACTCTAAGACCGTCCAGTCCGTATGCGCTAGAATCTCTGTCCAGATCTTAAACGGACTGTCCGCCGAGGGTCTGGTATAGCTTATCGAGTGTGACGCTTTCTGCATATCGAGATAGTACCATGATGACTCATTTGTATTGTCCAACCACCTGGTCATCTCTGCCCGCAGTGCCGACGGGATTGATTCGATACTCTCAAGCTGCCGACCCAGCATCCGATTCACGATTGCTGCCACTTCCGCACGGGTAATCGCCGCCTCCGGTCTGAACGTACCGTCAGGGTATCCAACAGCCCAGCCGTTAGCTGCCAAAACATTGATGTATGTCTCTGCCCAATGCCCGCTAATATCATCGAACGTACTCGTATCGCTATAAGACATGTCAGTAAGGCGCGCCACAATCGCCGCGAACTCAGCACGCGTGATCGTGTTTGTCGGTCTGAACGTGCCGTCGGGAAAACCCCGGAGCAATCCTGCATTTGTCAGCGTGGACGTTGCGTTGTTGAGCCATTGCGCTGAATGTACATCACTGAACTCATTCGTTTGACTCCACATCTCTGCCCGGAATTCATCGCTGATGAGTCGGAAGAACACCGTTGCCACTTCCGCGCGTGTGATGTTTGCACGTGGGCGTATTGTCATATCCGGGAAGCCGATCAGGTACGCATCATGACGATCCGACATTGGGAAAATGATGGTATCCGGACTCTGTGCAACGCCCTCTCCTCCGGCGGGAGTGCCTCCGCCCGGAGGCTGATTTGTACCGGGCGTGCCAGGGGTGCCGCCAGTGCCGCCGGGAACATTACCGCCGGGAGTGCCTCCAGGAATGCCGCCGATGCCTCCATTGTCATTGCCAGTTGATTGCCACTGCGCAAAAAATGTCTGATTTTGCGTGATAGCAAATGTCCA
>WQVW01000137.1 GCA_009785655.1 Oscillospiraceae bacterium
CACAGAATAGCACTCTTTGCACGCTTCGTAATACGTGTTGATTACCCATGTCATCTGCTCGTCAGCGTACGGGTCGGCATTGCCGAAGTGCGGCACCTCATTGATAATGCGTTGGCGCAATGGCTCATGCCCGTCCCAGTTTACCATGATCGCGTCGTAAAGCTCACGCGCTGTACATAGCTTTTTGTCGAATACCATATATTTGATCGCCGTGAGCGAATCTGCAACAGTTGCAAGTCCCGTGGCTGTGCCGCCATAGGAGTTATATTTCGTGCCGCCCGCGGTGCAGTCTTTGCCGGACTCCATGCAGCCATCAAGCGACAACGACAATATCGCCTGTGGTGTGTGGTACATCACAAGGTTTTCGAGGTAATTGTTCAGGCTGACCTGTGCTTTCAGGTAATACCTTGCCAGGCTTCGCCACGCCGCTTTCACCTCGTCAAAAGTTTGCATCTCGTACAAGAAGCCTGTATGAATCGCGCTTTGCTCGCCATTGAACGGGTTCTTGCCATCGTTCAGCGCGGCGCATAGCAGTGCGGAATAGTGTATCGATGCGTGTGGCGGGGCAACGCCGTTGGCTGCGGAATAATCATTGCCAGAGCCGGTGATTTCCTGACACCCGATGATCGCGTAGTCGCGTGCATCCTCTAAGCTAAAGCCGAGTTCTTTCATAATACCTGGGATGATCACATCGTCGTTTTGCAGCAGCGGCAATCCACCGACCATCGTGGATACTTCAAGTGCCAGTGCCCACAGGTCGTCCGGCGTGTTGTTGTTGACCCGCAATGAGATTGTCGGGTCGTGCAGGCTGAGCCGCGCGACGCTTTCGAGTACCATATATGTCACCGGATTCGTGGCATCCTCGCCCGTTTTGGGGTCAACTCCTCCGATGGTATTGTGCAGGTACGTATTGCCAATACCGATAATCTTGACAAGGTCACCGCCGCCCGCGCCGCCGCCGTACATTGAGTTGATTTTCAGATAGAAGCAGTCAAGGATTTCCTGCGCTTCATCCATTGTGAGATTGCCTGCCTCAAGGTCTTTTTTCAGGTATGGCCATGTATATTGGTCAACCCGGCCGAATGAGCCGATGTCACCGATAAACGCCAAGCGCAACAAATACTGATATGTGATCGCCGCTTGACATGCCTCACGGAATGTTCTGCAAGGATTCTCGCTTATCCAAACCAGACTGTCCGCCATCGACTCAAGCTCCGCTTTGCGCTTTGCGTCGGTGCATTTAGATGCCTTTTCAAGGCACCTTGCGCCGTATCTCTTGAGCAGGATAGAAGCGGCGTCACAAGACATCACAACGGCCGTGTAAAACAAGACTTTCTGCGCATCGTCGCCCATCAGATTGTTGACATGTGAATCAAGCCAGTCTTGCGCTTCTTTGCGGATTGTGCCGTAACCTTTGTTTATGATTTTTGGAAATCCCGGTGTCAAGTGCCCGCTCGGCATCATTAGCAGCGGTGCGCCCACCTTTGTCGCTGATATATTCATTCGCGTAAGTTCTTCATAACCCGGCGGCTGCCATGCGGCCGCGACATCATTATAGGTTTTGCCTTGCCAATATCCCGCAATGTCACGAAACGCCGCAACATCCTCTGGCGCAACGCTCATCCGCAGCACCTCATCATCGGGATTGTGGTATAGCCCGTCATCGCGCAATGTCCAGCTTCCGCTGTCAACAAGCCCAGGGATAAGCCCCGCACCGCTCCAGTCTGGGCTTGTGCCGCTGCCGCAGAAGTTCTTGCTCGTGTTACCGACAAGCATCTCAAAATCTTCCACGCGAACAGTCATCTGCTCACACACCGCTTTCAACGCTTTCGGACGTCTGAGATACGGCAGTAGGTTTTCGTTTTCCTGATAGCAGTGGGTCATAATCACCGCCATTTCCGCATCCGACTGAATTACACGGTCACGGATAAGGTCATGCATTCGCTGCATACGGGGGGTGATGGGTTTAAATTGATACATCTACCGATCCTCCTAACGGCTTTTAATTCATTATTATTTAATGTCACGCTATTCGGGGGCACAGTTTTTGATTTTCATTCAGTATACCACAACGGCGGGGCAAAATCTACAATGCTTCGCAACGCCGCAACAAGCAAAGGAGCAGCTGCTCAGCTGCTCCTTGTTTGTATTCTACAATGGTGTGTTATCTTCTGGAAACGCGCACGTCGTACGGTCTTGAATCAGGACGCTCTAGAAGCTGCCACTCAATATGCGACAGGATATCCGTCCAATTCAGGCTGCCGTTCATCAGCCGCACAAACTCTGTGGAGTGGCTGGCCTCTTGCAGGTACAGGTAGTACCATGCGCTCATGTTCGCTTTGTCAGGCCAGCGTGTGCGGCCGTCAAGCAGACTATCCTCGGAATCCAGCACACGATTCAGCATACGGTTGACAATCGCTGCCACTTCAGCCCTGGTGATCAAATCATCCGGCCGGAATGTCCCGTTGCCGGAGCCTTGCACCCATCCGAACTGCGCCAGCCGGTTGACATATCCTTCCGCCCAATGCCCGGAAATGTCGGTAAACGCGCCCTGCGTTTGGCCTGTTTCTTCAAAGAATCGTGCGGTAATCGCTGCGACTTCTGCACGGGTGATGGGTTGGTTCGGCTGGAATGTTCCGTCCGGGCGGCCGTGCACAATGCCGGCATTCGCCACGGTGGATATCGCGTTGTTGAACCAGTCTGTGCTGTTGACGTCAGCGAATGGGTTCTGCTGACTCCACATTTGGATACGGAAATCGTCACTGAACAGTCTGAGGAATATAGTCGTCACCTCGGCACGGGTCATGTTGGCACCGGGGTAGATGTTTCCGCTGGGTCTGCCGATGATGAACGAGTTATGATACGGTGAAAACGGGTTGGTTCCGCCAGTGCCGGGTTGTCCCGGCGTGCCGCCGCCAGAACCTGTGCCGGGCGTTCCCCCGCCGGGAATCCCGCCGCCCGGAGTTCCGCCGCCTGGATTGCCGCCGTTACCGCCGGTGGCTGGTGTGAATGTCCAATATCCGGTGAATTCTACATTGCTGTTCGGCATCGTGAATGTCGAGCCGGTGATGGTCGCGTGATTCCAGCCGTTGAATGTCCATGTGCCGGTCACGCCGTTGTGCGTTGTTTCGGTGGTCGTTGGGATGGACGCGACTGTGACTGCTGCGCCTGCCGCTGCCGTTTGCGGGGATACCGGCATGCCGCTGTACGCTGCCGGTCTTGTGCCGCTGACGGCGTATGTTACCGTCAGGCTTTCCAGCGTCTCTGGGGCAAATACCCAGTATCCGGTGAACTCCACATTACTGTTCGGCATGGTGAATGTCGGGCCGGTTATGGTTGCATGGTTCCAGCCGTTGAATGTCCATGTACCTGTAACGCCGTTATGCGTTGTTTCGGTGGTTGCCAGCGGGGGTGCCACTGTTATGATACTTGCCATTGCAGCACCATCCGGAAGGCGCACCACGCGCTCTGGATGCCTTGCAGCGTCAGGGATTGCCGGAGTAAAGTTCGCCGGTGCTGGCCCCGTTACCGTATAAGTTACGTTAAAATTCCGCTGCCAGACCCATGTTTCGTTCATTGGAACTTCGGGGTTGTTGTTGTGATTATACATAAGGGCAGGCCCACTAAAGAGATACGGGCCGTGCGGGTTATCGACTGTACCCGTTCCTACATTGATCCAAAACCCGGTGTAGCGGTCGTTGATTGGCGGGGTTGGCAGGTTAGGCCCAAATTGGAATTGCGGGAATGATGAAGGGTTAAACGTAAAATTATCACCTAAAGTAAGCTCACGCAAATTATATGTGCCTGAAAACATACCCTGCATGTTAGCGTTAGGAAGGATATTCCAACTGGACAGATCCAGCCGCTGCAAACTGCTTGCATTCATAAACATCCTTTCAAAACGTGTTACAAGACCGACATCCCAGCCGGAGACATCCAGAGTTTCCAAGCTACTTGCATAAGCAAACATGTAGCGCATGTCTCTCACATCACTGGTGTTCCAGTTAGATAAATCTAGACTCACCAAACTGGATACATTGTTAAACATAGAATTCATAAATCTCACACGACTAACATCCCAGCCAGATACATCCAGAGTTGTCAAGCTTGCACCATAAAATAGATTATCCATATGTGTCATATTGCTGGTATTCCAGTTAGATACATCGCCAATGCTCACTAAATTCGACGGATTAAGGGTAAAAGCAAACAACATATTTAGCTGCACTATGCCGCTTGTATTAAAATACTCTAAGCCCCTGATATGCTCAACGTTAGGCAAGGTACGAAAGGCGACGGAAGTCTCAAGTATTCCAGAGCTAATTGGGAGAGTAACCGGGGCCGTGAATACGATATAATTAACGCTATTAGAACGGCTTGGGTTGCCGACGTTCAAAGTGTTTGCAAGATTTGACACGCGTCCCTCTCCAACTACTAAGGTGCCATCATCGTACAACCGCCATGGCGCACCGTTAACTCCAGGAAATGCACCAGACGCAACCTCATTGGCATCTGACGCAGGCCGCTGACTAAACGGGATTGATATGTATGTCGTAGCAGGGGTGATCTCGTCCCACAATTCATTTTCTGGGGCGTTTATGCGCATCCTTGCCCCGTAATACTCACCATAGTATGCGTCATCGCCGGGTTCGGCCGGGTATTCCGCAATGATATCCGCCAACGGATAGTCTGCGTCTTCAATGGTTGCAATCGCTGTCGGTATCAAGGTAACCACCATTAAAAGCGCGAGGAACAGACCCAGTGTCTTTTTCATTTTTTTAATCATGTCTATATAAATTTCCTTCCTCAAATTCCTCATCAAAAAATATGTATGTTTCTTTAATTATATAACTATATAATATTGACGTTTTTATTAACGACAAGTAACATTTTTGTTAATGATTATTGTATCATGCAAATAATTTTTGTCAACTAGAAATTATTTCTATGGACACAGGGCAAAGAAAAGTGGTATAATTGCAGGCAAATGAGGCTGGACGCAATGAATGGCGGCATTTTTAGCAATGAGACAACAGAAAGGGTCATCAACTA
>WQVW01000138.1 GCA_009785655.1 Oscillospiraceae bacterium
ACCAAAATAAGAAATTTTCAAAAGAGCATCTGTTCAAGAAATTATGGCCAAACAGCAAAGATACTGGAACCGTGGCCGTTCATATTTTGAAATTACGCCGCAAGTTGGAGCTTGTAAAAGCGCATATAGGAACGATTGAGAACCATTATAAACTCGGTTATTTTTTTGCGCCGCCAAGTAAAGAGAGGGACGCGTAATATGCTCTGGAGACTTTCCCTCGGCACTTATGTGATTGTGCTGGCGGCGCTGGTGTGGCTGCTTCTTAGAGTTCTGACCAAGCTGAAAAACTCAAAACGGGAATTTTTTGTCGTATTTCTGTTTTGCGTTGTGATATACGGACTTGGTGTACTGTTTCAAATAATGGCAACATCCATAGACGGTGCCATACTTAGCTTGCGGCTGATGGCGTTGGGCGGTATGTTAATGTCTCCGGTGCTTCTTATTTATCTACAGAAATATTGCGAAGATCGTTTGCCGAAATGGATAAACTTCACGGTTTTTATTTCCGCATTTTTACTGATATTGCTTATATGGACGCCGGAACAACATAATTTGATTTATGCATCAATATACTTGCACTGCGAAGCAGGTTTTCAATATGTTACGAGCTGGGATGTGTACCATGGTGTTCTGTATCCGCTCTTAATGGTGCATCCTGCGGTGTGTACGGCACTTTCTGTAATGATTTTAAGCCGCAAGTTTCGGGAAAGTGACGCGATTCATAAAAAAAGGCTGGCTGTGTTAATGTTCTGTACGCCGCTGCCTACGATTATTCAAATGGCAAACATATTGCAGTTTGGTAATTTTTTTATAAATTATATTACGATTATTGCGTTGCTGGGCTGTGCATTTATTGCACATTTGAGAGCTTTTAAGTATTATTTGCTTGAAAGCGAAGAAGCTGGACTGTCACAAAATGTGCTGCGCGGGATGATATCAAGTATCTCACATGATATTAAAACGCCGCTGACCGTTTTAAGCGTCCATATTGAAAAATTGCTTGAAGCGTCACCCGATGACTCGGAATATGCCCGTGATATTCGAGTGGCCTATAACAGGAACCTTGATTTGCAGCACTTGATTGAAAACTTGATAGAAATTACCCGCATTGACGCTGGGGCAAAAGTCTTTAAAAAGCCCAAATGGGTGCCGCTAGACGCTGTGTTGGCAGATATACAAAAGAAATACGGAGATTATTTGGAAAGCAGCGATCTGTTCTTGGACGTGATAGGCCATGGCAAAGATGACTTGATTTACATTGAGCGCGCAATGGTATGGAGTGTATTCGATAACGTCATATATAACGCAGTCAAAAACACCGCAGCGGGCGGCATAACGATTACAGCCGAGTGTACAGGGGATATCGCAACCATCACAGTGACGGATACAGGCAGTGGCATTGCAGCTGAACATTTGGCGCATATCTTTGATCGGTTTTATAGAGTGCGCACCAACAGGGGAAGACACGGCGGAGATCACGGCGGAGATCACGGCGGAGATCACGGCGGAATAGGACTGTTTATAGTCAAGAGTGTTATGGAGGCTCTGGGCGGGCAGGTGAGGATGGAGTCCGAACTTGGTGTTGGAACGTCTGTTATTCTCACGTTTTTGAGAAGCAGGAAGTGAAAGTGAGACAACAAAGACTTGCGAAGCCGACTCTGCGTGTTTTATGGGGGAATAAACTAAAAAATGCCAAACGGGCGGGAATCCATGAAGGATTCTCGTCCGTTTGGCATTTTCCGTTGATATCCATTAAAGCTTTTTTGTTCGCCGCCGAGTCATGGCCGCGAGTTCCATATCGCGCTGGTGGCAAACTTCCTCCGGATTGACTTGGAGTCTCTGCACAGCATGATGCAAAAGTTTGTCCGCAAATTCTGTTTTCAGCGTTGTCCCCGGTGGGTTGTAGGTCAGAATAAACGCAATCAATCGCCCAATGTCTTTTTCTTTCGTGCCGTAGACTCTTTCTTCAAAATCGACGCCCCAGCAATAAACATCGTCAAACACAAAATTGCGGCCATTGATATCGCCGCGAATTTCTCCGGTTCTATCTGTATCAACAGCACTGTAAAAATCACAAAGCCAGCTGATAATTTTATCCGCTGCCGATTCAACGCCGGACATGTCAGAGGAAATTTCCAAACGCGCAATAAGATCCGGCAGCGTTTCACCGGGGATATACTGCATTTTTATCACGGCCTTGTCCAGCGTGTAGACTTCCGGTACACGCACACCTGCTGTTCTCAATTTGCGCAATTCCCGCACCTCAAATGCGGCGGCTTCGGTGGATGTAAAATGCTTTTCCACAACGCCATCACGCAAAAGAACCGTGTTTTGTTTTGACTTAAAGCGGATCGGCTCAGAATTTAATTTCAATGTCACACCCCGGTATATACCCCTCTAATTCGCTGACAACGCCCATTGCGGCGTTCCTTAAAATATTCTGTACGAACGGAACCATGTCGATACGCCGACCGTTAATCAAAAGCTCAACGCCTCTATCCGCAACACAGTCGGATCGCCTTTTCCGCCCCGCTAAAACCGCACGGGCGAACGCATCGCAAGAATCCATGCCGCACGCCGTGCAACACTCCGGCGGAAAACTTGGCAACCGGTCATAGACTTTGAGTTCAATCAAGTCCACCAGCCGCTTGATGTCGGCAGTGGCGTCAATCGCGGGAGTGCCGCGATATTTTTCAATCCGCGACGATATGCGCCCCGACACGCAGAACGCCATATCGCTCCATTTTTCGGCGAGATCGTCTTCATTATGGGCGGTGACAATCGTCGGTACACAGATGTCTGATACGCCCTCCATCACGACCCAATCATAATCCTTTTCGTAAAACTCCAGTATCTTCGCCGCCGGGAGCATTTCTTCAAACAACAGATCCGTCTCATTCATCCCGCGTGCGCAAACAAGCTGCGCCCCAGCCGCGCGGTGACGCCGCGTATTGCTTTGCGGGTCGGGGTCTATCGCAAATGCCTCAAAGTGAATCTCCTTAACCGAACCGACGCGATAACCTCGCGCGGTAAGTTCCCGGATAATGCTTTCAACCGTTGTTGTTTTTCCACTTTTTGATATGCCGCAGACACTAAGCACTTTCAAAATATAGTCACCCCTATAAATAATATCACACCCATGAATATCGTAAAAGCCAGTATGCCGCATAGTATGACAATATCGCTTGGTTTGAGCGAGAGTTCATAAAAACTTGTGCGGTTCCGCGCTGCGCGAAACGCACGCATCTCCATACTCATCGCGAGTTCTTTTGCGTTTTGCATACTGGAAACAATCACCGGCAGTATAAGATATGTGTACAGCGAGAGTTTTTTCTTTAGCTTTAATTCTTCAATCACAACGCCGCGCAGCTGCAGCGCGGTCAGGCTGTCTTTGAGTTCTTCGGCAAGCTGCGGAATAAATCGCACGCCGACAGAAACCATGTACGCGAGCTCATATGGCATTTTGATCTGCACCATGCCCTGAATGAGTCTACGCACAGTATAACATGTAAACATTGCGCCGCTTGTGATAAAGAGGCCAAGTCGCAATAACACAAGCGCACCGATCTGAATACCGCCGACAGTCAATAGCTGAACGCCCCAAAGCTCCAGCAAAATAGTCCCAGACGGCGCGAAAATACTGCGCAGGATCGCAACAAAGAGCAGTAGCTGGAACAGACGTTTAAGTCTGCGCCACATTTGGCGGAAGTCTACGCCAATACACACGGCGCATAAAAGCGATATCACCATAAGCCCAGTCATGAGCCATAGGTCTTCACGAATGATGACGGCAAAGCTCGACAAAACAAACGCGAGTGCGAATACAACGCGCGGGTCAGGCAATTGTCTAGCTCGCCTAATTGCCAATTGTTCATTGTCAATTGTCAATTGACTAGCCTCCCCCCGTCCATGATTCGTATATCTGCCTGCATCTCATCCACAAACACGCTGTCGTGGCTGATGAGCAAAATGCCGACACCGCCATCCATCAGTGAACGCAGTGTTTCCGCCAAGATTCCCCGACGTCGTTTATCCAGGCCTGTTGTCGGCTCGTCCAACACAAAAAAGCGCGGCTCGGCGATCATAGCTGCCGCAATTGCCAGCCGCTGTTTTTCACCCCGGCTGAGCGTGTATGTCGTGCTGTCTTTAATATGCTCCAGCTCGAATTGCCGCAGGAGTTCTATGGCTTTCGCCTCGGCTTCGTCTTTCGGAACGCCGCGCAGTTCCAATGGGAAGGCGATTTCTTCAAGCGGACGCGGTGTAAATAGTTGCCGCGACGGTTCTTGGAACAGATATCCGACCTGCTTGCCGATTTGGCCGAGTTTCCATGTTGCGATATCCTCCCCGTCATACAGGACACACCCGGCGTCCGGCCGCAGGAGTCCTGCGACCAGTTTGCCGAGTGTTGTTTTTCCGCTTCCGTTTTCACCCATTATGGCAGTACATTGCCCCGATGGTGCGAAATATTCCATCGCGAGGGAGAAGTTTTGCCGCCGCTCCCTCGCAGGGTAACTAAAGCTTATATTTTTTAGCTCTAGCATGAAACGCTCATCCATTGTGTTATCGCAGCGTGATCGTGCTAAGCTGTCTGAGCCAGCGGTTGGCTGGGGAGCCGACAAGTGCCGTGCGGAATGGGCCGTTATGCTCGTCCAGCGGTTCACCGTTTTCGCCGATGACGATAAACGCACGGGCTTCATCATATGCCTCAGCCGACGGCCACTCGATGGTAAAACCATCTCTTGCTGCCGAAATCACGGTCGGAAACGCCGTGTAATCTATATCGAGATACCGCAGAATCGCCACAAGCGGGACGCCTGTAAGCGACAATGTTTCCCCGCGAAGTTCGGCGGTGAAGTCTACTGTGCCGATGGCTACCAGATCATCCATCGAAACCGTGTGGGGTGTGCCGTCTGCGACAATGACAAACTCATAATCGCCATATTCGTGCGCCTGCGCTTCCGCCGCCGGCAATAGCACGGTGATCTCCGCGACATATCGCGCAAACCGCGCCGGAACAACGTCGTG
>WQVW01000139.1 GCA_009785655.1 Oscillospiraceae bacterium
CGCAGTGGTTGATTAGAAATGCCCGACCATACATCGCCGACCAAGAATTGCTTATCGCCCACGAATTGGTGACACGGATAAAGCTCCCCGCGCGGCGTTACGGCGAGGTATTCTGTGCCGACCCCGCAGCCCGCGATACGTTTATGGACGCAAGGCCCGCCGGTGAGATCTAGCATATAATGATAAAACGTGAATCCACGCCCTTGCTTTTTCCGTTGGATCATCTCTGTTGCCAATAGTTCATATTGTGCACAGAGCTCCGGCAAATCGCGCTCGGTCAGTGCGTGGGGTGAATCCGGTTTTGCGACAACCGGCTCCATTGAAAGTTCACTGAAGCCGAGATCTGCGAGATGGAGAATGTCGTTCACAAAATCGGTATTTTTGCGCGTGAATGTCCCACGTATGTAATAGCCGCGTCCAGATCGGGCGTCTACAAGCTTTTTGAGTTTCGGGACAACTGCATCGTAGCTTCCGTCGCCGTTGCTGAGCTTGCGGGTCGCATCGTTGATCTCTGCCCGCCCGTCCAGACTCAGCACCACGTTGTGCATCTCTTTGGAAGTGAAGTCGATGACATCGTCGTCAATCAACAATCCATTTGTCGTCAGTGTGAAGCGGAACTTTTTGCGATTATTTGACTCACGCTCTTTTTCACGCGCGTATTCGACGATGGTTTTGACTGTATCCCAGTTCAGCAGCGGTTCGCCACCGAAAAAGTCGATATCGAGATTTGTTCGTGTGCCGGAGTGTTCAAGCAGGAAGTCTATCGCTTGCCTGCCTGTTTCAGCAGACATAAGTCCGCCGCCGTCATATTCGCCGCTGCCGGCGAAGCAATATTCGCATGTCATGTTGCACATGTGTGACACATTCAAGCATAGTGCTTTTAAAGGGATATCGGCGGAATCAGACGCCGCGGGTTCAAATTTATCTTCAGCAAACAATTTGCCCTGCAGCTTCAGTGCTTCAATATCTGCAATAATCCCCATAACATCGCCATCCGTGATTTCGGGGGCGTATTTTTGTTTGATGTGTGCCGTAATCGTGTCTGGATCTTCGGCTTCATACATACGTATCACATCGAAAGCGACATCGTCCACACTGTGAACAGCACCGCTTGCGACATCAAGTACGATGTTATAGCCGTTAAGTTTATAGCAGTGTATCATAAAATTCCTCATAAAAACGCCGTTTTTGCCGCTAAAGTCAGGCAAAAACGGCATTTTCAATTTTTTTAGAGATTAATCCTTATTGGCAGTGCTTTCACATTGCTGGTTTGCGACGCCGCAGGATGTTTTGCAAGCCGATTGGCATGAAGTCTGGCACTCGCCACAGCCGCCGTTATCTAAGCTTTCAGCCAAGTCACGCGTGTCGATGGTAACAATTCTATTCATAATTAGTCCCTCACTTATATAAACATTGCAAGATCAAAATATCATATTTTCGCAAATTTGTCAACGCTTGATGCTAAAGAAAGCGTCCATGCCCGGGTATCTCGCGGCGGAGCCAAGCTCCTCTTCTATTCTGAGCAGCTGGTTGTATTTCGCGACCCGGTCAGATCTTGATGGTGCACCGGTTTTTATCTGCCCGGCATTGACCGCGACCGATACGTCAGCGATTGTCGTGTCCTCTGTTTCACCGGATCTGTGAGACACCACTGCAGTGTAACCGGCTCTGTTCGCTTTTTGAATGACCTCCAGCGTCTCTGTCAGTGTGCCGATTTGATTCAGCTTAATCAGTATCGAGTTTGTGACGCCAAGGTCAATGCCTTTTTGCAGCCGTTCCGTATTCGTGACGAACAGGTCGTCGCCCACCAGCTGGACTTTGTCGCCCAAAGCATCGGTCAGCATTTTCCAACCCTCCCAATCGTCTTCAGCCATTGCATCTTCAAGCGAGATGATTGGGTATTTATTGCAAAATCCGACCCACATATCCACCATTTCCTGACGGGTCATCACCGTTTTTCGCTTCGGCAAGTGATAACAGCCATCCGCTTCGTTGAACCACTCTGTCACGGCAGGGTCCATCGCGATCATGAAGTCATCGCCCGGTTTGTAGCCTGCTTTTTCAATCGCCTGCATCAAGGCGCGCAGTGCGTCTTCATCGTTGGCGAGATTTGGGGCGTATCCACCCTCATCCCCGATGCCAGAAGGGGGGATGACCGTCTTCAGCGTGTGAAACACTTCCGCGCTCATGCGTAACGCTTCATGGAAGTTTTGTGCCGAAACCGGCATGACCATGAATTCTTGGATGTCAACGCTGTTGTCCGCATGTGCGCCGCCGTTGAGCAGATTCATCATCGGTACAGGCAACGTGCAGGCGAACGCGCCGCCGATGTAACGGTAAAGTGGGACGCCGATAGCTTCGCTCACCGCCTTCGCACAGGCCAGCGACACGCCCAAAATGGCGTTGGAGCCGAGTTTCGATTTATTTGCGGTACCATCCAGTGCAAGCATAAGCTTGTCGATTTCGACTTGATCCATGGCGTTTTGCCCGGCCAGTGCTTCGTTAAAAACGTTGTTGATATTTTCCACGGCGTTCAGGACGCCTTTGCCCAGATAACGATTTTTATCGCCATCACGCAGTTCATACGCCTCAAACTTGCCGGTGGACGCCCCCGACGGCACAGCGGCGCGGCCGACTGTTCCATCGTCCAACCAAACCTCTGCCTCCACGGTCGGGTTGCCGCGTGAGTCTAATATCTCGCGTCCTGTGATACCTATAATTTCCAAAAAGTCTTTCATTAAGTTGCACCTCGTATATATTTTTATTGTGAATGATCTAAATCAGCGAAAATATCAAGCCATTCTGTGGGGACATCATAATCCCAATCATTATAAACCAAAACAAATCGGTCGCTCGCGTTTCTGATCTCTGGATGGTGCATTTCTAGAAAACTCGGACCGAATACACGTGTATGTCTTTGTGGTTGGGTGGGCAAAGGCGGCGCGCCTATAAATGCAATTTCAATCGGAATGTTCGCGATTGTAAAGGGGATTTGATGTTGATGGAGAAATCTATCGCCTGTATGCCTATCCCACCTGTCTATATCATCAGGCAACACAGACAGCCCAAGCACCTCGCTAAATCGATCCGCAAGTGCAAAAATCTCTGCACGTATCTGTGCGTTTGTTTCCACAATTTCTTGCCTGTCTGCATCCGTCCAGCCATACGGAATCTCATCGGTCAATTTATAAAAAACAAATGCAGTAGGCTCTAATCGAATACCATTAGTATCTGCGGATATTTGAACCGCGTCAAGCCACGCAGGGAATCTATTTCCATCCGCTTCTATAGGTGTTAGCCTCAATTGATTATCCACAAATTCATAATGGAAGCGATATATATTAGTTATGGGGCCGGCCGATGTGAGGGGATTTGTAATGAGAATGTATAAATTGCCATCCGCTGTCACGTAAATCGCTGCATACTCTTCTTCTGCCCAAAATTCGCGGGCATTTTTCTCAAAATCCTTTGTCCGCCAAACACCGACGAATTCATCCTCTGTCACATAAATCGCCGCATACCGTTCTTCCGCCCAAAATTCTTGGGCATTTTCCTCAAAATTCTTTGTTCGCCAAACACTGACGAATTCATCAGCAACTTTCTTATTGTCGGAAACACCGGTGCATCCCGCTATCAGGAACA
The DNA here is from genome assembly GCA_009785655.1 of Oscillospiraceae bacterium. Lineage (GTDB taxonomy): Bacteria > Bacillota > Clostridia > Oscillospirales > Oscillospiraceae > WRMH01. The sequence continues at coordinate 3,643 of WQVW01000139.1, forward strand.
ACATCGCCAACATGCCTAGTAACACGAGCTTCTTCATTATTCAGTTCCTTTGGTAATCAGTGATTGTCCGGTCATAACTTCGAGTTTGTCAAGTCCCAGCAAATCCAGCAGCGTCGGGGCAATATCGGCGAGCCGCCCAGGATGTAAATTCACATCCGCGCCGGACAGGATAAATGGTACGGGATTAATGCTGTGCGCGGTATTTATAGATGTTCCATCGTCTAAAAGCATTGTCTCCGCATTGCCATGATCTGACGTGACGATCAGAAAGCCGCCCATTTGCGTAACAGCGTCTTGCACTTTGCCCACGCATGTATCGACAACTTCCACAGCTTTGACTGTGGCGTCAAAATCACCGGTATGACCGACCATGTCGCAGTTGGCGAAGTTGACAATAACCACATCGTACTGGCCGCTGAGGATCTCATCACACGCGGTTTCGGCCACTGCATAGGCACTCATCTCCGGAATCAGGTCATAGGTCGGGAACGTTTTCGGGGAAGGTATCAATATTCGTGCTTCTCCTGGGAATGGTGCCTCGCGCCCGCCGTTTAAGAAGAAGGTGACATGCGCGTATTTCTCCGTTTCCGCGATCCGGAGCTGGTGAAGACCCGACGCGCTGATAATTTCTCCAAGCGTAAGCTCCGGCATATTGGGCGGATAGGCGGCCGGAATGTCAAACGTCTCGTCATAACGGGTCATGCTGACAAAAGTTACCGGAAACCAGCCGTTTTTGCGGTTAAACCCTGAAAAATCCTGCGCAATAAATGCACGCGTGAGCTGTCGTGCTCTGTCCGGGCGGAAGTTGAAAAATATAACAGAATCGCCCGCTTTGATCATACCGTCCTTGGTGCAGATCACCGGCCGGACAAACTCGTCAGTGACGCCTGCGTTATATGATAATTGCATCGCGCGGACAGGATCCGGCTCAAATGCGCCGTCCCCGTATACCATCGCGTTATACGCTGTCTCTACCCGCTCCCAGCGGTTGTCACGATCCATCGCGTAAAATCTGCCGATCACAGTGGCGACACGCCCGGTGCCAAGCTCACGGCATTTGTCCAGAAGTGCTTCAATTGACGCTTTGCCGGAATCTGGTGGAACATCACGCCCGTCAGTAAAGCAGTGAATAAAAAGCTTTTCAACGTTGTGACGCCGCGCCAGTTCAATCAGGCCGAAAAGATGTTCAATATGACTGTGGACGCCGCCGGACGAGACAAGCCCCATAAGATGCAGCGCATTACCGGATTTAACGGCAGATTCCACAGCACTGACAAGTGCTTCGTTGTTGTAGAAGTCGCCGATTTCGATCTCACGGGATATGCGCGGCAAATCCTGATATGCA
>WQVW01000140.1 GCA_009785655.1 Oscillospiraceae bacterium
CTGTCCAACGTTGACGTCAACGTGTTCCGCCAACTGGGCGTGAACATCACATGCGAACCGGTGTATCAAAATAAGCGACTGTTTCATCGGAAGTGATGATGAGGGCGAACACAGTTCGCCCTCAAAACTACCCCGCCCCTCCACGGGAGTGGAATTTTTGTGTTCACCCTTAATTCCCCTCTTTAGCGGGATGGCGGCACAAGCCGCCGGGGTGCCCTCTCCCGCTCACGGTGCAATCGTTATCACTTTCAGTCCCTTGCGCGCGGCGTATTCTATCGTTTGCATTGTTCCGCCGAACTTGCCGTCATATACGGCCAGCAGCACGGCGGAGTTATCCACCATGTATCGGTTGCGGCGAACCATGCAGTCGCGGGTATACTCACGACTGACAAAGGTCTCCACATCGCACTGACTCACCAGGTTGAAGTATCTGGATCGCTCCCACTCATTCCACCGCGCGGCCTGTGCTTCGCATGGGATCGCGGCTTCAATGGTTATTTCAGAATACTTCTCCCGCAGATTGAGCACGGCTTCGCAAAAATACATATCACTGCCCCGTGCCATGCCGCAGAAAAAGTGCCGCATTCCCGCTTGGTACAGCTGCGTTAGCTCCCCATCGATCTTCTGCTTCAGTGCCTGACAGCGCGGGTCATCTTCGTTGGTTCGCCAGGGCAGCTTCTCTGGCCTGTATCCGGAAAAACAGCACGACGTTTCCTGCGTTAGCCTGCATACCTGCCTCATCATACTCAACGCCTCCTCGTATGTACAAAGACTCAAACATATTTATTATATAGTATACCTTATACATCCATATGTCAAAACATGTCGAATCATAAAAAGCGTAAAGAGGCAAATTTTCATTCTACCTCTTTACGCTTTTTATTAATTGAAGTACTAAATCTTTAAGCCGCGGGCTTATTTCTGCTTGGTGCATTTTCGCTCGGCGCAGGTGCGGGGGGCGGGGTCGGTGCGTTGCCGCGCTTTGCTTCCGCTGGTTTCGTTGGGGCATTTTGCTGCGGCGGTGTCGGCGGTTTCAGTGGTGCGCCGGTGTGGTGCGCGATACCCGGCAAGTTCGGCATTGCCATGCCTGCGCGATTGCCTGCGTGCGTGCCCGCACGGTTGCCGTCGTGCGCGCCGCCAACGCCGGTCTGTGGCAGATTGCCGCGTTCTCTGTCTTTGGTTGATTCGTTATCGGCCGGCGCATTCGCCCTCGGCTGGCGGCGGGGATGCGTTCCGGCGTGCGGACGGGGATATGGCACCTGCCTGCCGTCTTGTTGCACACCATCGCGCACCGGTGCGGTAGACCTGACTCTGTACGTTGACGCACAGCCTGCTAATCCGACTAATCCGATCACTGTGACAAGCAAAAGGATCATCGCAATTGTTCTTTTCATATTTCCTCCTAGGTTTAAATAATGAGTTGTCCTCACTATTATTTCCTGGAGATGTTGAAATACGTTTGGAAATTTTTGCGAGTTTTTTGCGGGGAGGAGGTGACCTCATCCCACCACCACATTATCTTGTCCCAGCATCTCTTGCAATTCTGCCACCAGGGCTTGGTGAATCACGCAGTTTGTGCCTATTTTTTTCTTTGTATCGCCGAAATAGATCACCATCTTCTCTCGACCCGGGAACATATTCAGTACCAGCTTGAATCGTTTGTACTCCTCGGATTCCTCGCTGTTGAGTTTGACAAAGATCTTCCGGTCTTCCGGCGGCTCGGCAATCTCCGGCGGGAGCTTCTCTGCTGCGCCCGCTGTCAGTGCTCGCATGGCGTTGATTACTATCTGCGGCGGTTTTTCGTCCCGCTGCGATAACCTGCCTTGGATTATCACCCGCTCACCGATGCTTATCAGGTTGTTGGCCTCATCCAAAATCCGCTGGAAAGCAATCAGCTCAATATTGCCGGCGGCATCTTCGACTTCCAGATAAGCCATCAGGCCACCGTTTCGGGTCGGTTTTATTTTTGTGGCGGTAATAATCCCGGCGATGGTCACGTCCGAATTGTCACGGAACCGGGTTCTCTCTTCATCGGCCAGAATATCGCCGATTGGAGCCGCACCGATTGATTTTAACACATCAGTGAACTCATCCATCGGATGGCCGGACAGATACAGTCCCGTCACCTCGCGCTCCATGCGTAACAGTTCCATTTTGGAGTAATCTTCTATCTCTGGAATGGTGATTTCGCTGAGTTCTGAACTTTCGGAATTTTCCGCCGACATGCCGAACATGTCGATTTGACCGGCCACGTTTTTTCTATGATGCTCCGCAATCGCGTCGATGATCATTTCATACGTCATCATCAACCGGCGGCGGTTGATGCCGAATTCGTCGAAGCAACCGGATTTGATCAAGCTCTCCACCGCACGCTTGTTTAGGTCGTGGCCGTGCATCCGCTGGCAGAATTGATACAACCCGGTGAACGCCCCCGATGCCTCGCGTTCACGCATCAACGCGCTTATGAATCCGCGGCCGATGTTCTTCAATGCCACAAGGCCGAATCTGACGTCGTTACCCTCTACCTTGAACATCGCGTCGGACGCATTCACGCTGGGCGGCAGCAGTTTTATCCCAATCTCGCGGCATTCGGCCGTATACTCCGCAACTTTTTCAGCCCAGCCGAGGACGGAGCTCATTAAAGCCGCCATGTATTCCCGTGGATAATGGCACTTTAAATACGCCGTCTGATACGCCACCACCGCATACGCCACGGCGTGGGATTTGTTGAATGCGTAATTGGCAAAGTCCAGAATCTCGTCATATATTCCGTTGGCAATGTCGCGCGGGATTCCGTTGGCCACCGCCCCGGCAATTCCGCGTTCCGCATCGCCTTCAATAAACGACTTGCGCTCCCGCTCTATTTCGTCGCCTTTCTTTTTCGATATCGCGCGGCGAATCATATCGGCTTGACCCAGCGAGAATCCGCCGAGTTGCCGGAATATCTCGATGACCTGTTCCTGATATACGATGCAGCCGTACGTGACTTCCAGAATCGGCACCAGTGACGGGTGCTTGTACGTGATCTTCGACGGGTCGCGGCTTGAAGCCAAGAATCTCGGGACCGAATCCATCGGCCCCGGGCGGTACAGCGATATGATCGAAGCAATATCGTCAATGCTTTTCGCCCCCAAACCGACTGCCACGCCGGTCATACCTTGCGACTCGATCTGAAACACGCCGGACGTTTTGCCGTCTGCCAACAATTTAAACGTTGCGGCATCGTCTTCCGGGATTGTTTCGATCTTAAACGCTGGGTCGCTCTGCTGAATTTGCCGCACCGTGTCGTCTATCACCGTTAGGTTCCGCAGACCAAGGAAGTCCATTTTGAGGAGACCCAGTTCTTCCAACGTACCCATCGTGTACTGCGTGGCGATTGAGTTATCTTTTTTCGACAGCGTCAGTGGCACGTATTCGTGTACCGGGCGTTTTGTTATCACAATCCCGGCGGCGTGGGTGCCGGGGTCTTTCGGCATGTCTTCCAAGGCGAGGCTTAGGTCAATCACGCGGCGGATTCTGTCGTCAGTATCATACTTCAGCCGCAGATTTGGGGAGGCTTGCAGGGCGTCGGCGAGTCGTATATTCAGCACGGTCGGTATCTCTTTCGCCAGTTCATTCTCCTCGGCGAATGACAGTCCCAGTGCTTTTGCGACTGATCTGACGGCGTTTTTCGCTTTTAGCGTGTTAAACGTCATGATCTGCGCGACGTGCGCTTCGCCGTATTTGGCTTTGACGTAATCAATGACTTCGCCGCGCCGGCGTTCGCAGAAATCTATATCGATATCGGGCATACTGATCCGCTCCGGGTTCAAGAACCGCTCGAATATCAGTCCGTATTTTATCGGATCCACGGCAGTGATGCCCAAGCAATACGATACCACGCTCCCGGCGGCGGAGCCTCTTCCGGGGCCGACTGGGATTCCTTGCTGTTTCGCAAACGCGATAAAATCGGCAACAATCAACATGTATCCGGTGAAGCCCATTTGGGAAAGCATCGCCAGCTCAAAATCCAGCCGTTCCAATATCTCCGGATCATCTGGGTCATATAGGGTTTGCAACCCCTCCACACACAGCTTTCGCAGATACGCGTCCGCGTCCGGCTCATCTTCCGGCAGCTGGAACTCCGGCAAATGCAGCGCGCCGAACTCAAAATCCAACTGGCATTCTTCGGCGATTTTTGCGGCGTTGTCAATCGCCTCCGGATGGTCGGGGAACAGTGCCCGCATCTCGTCCTCGGACTTGAGGTACAACTCTTGATTATCAAATTTCATCCGATCCGCGTCATAGATCGTCTTGCCTGTTTGAATGCACATCAGGACATCTTGCGCCTCGGCGTCTTCGCGATTTATATAGTGCGCGTCGTTGGTTGCGACGAGCGGGATGCCTGTTTCTTCGTGAATCCGTATCAACCCGGCGTTGACTTCCGGCTCATCCGGCAGATTGTGATTTTGCAGTTCCAGATAAAATCCGTCTGTGAATATATCGCGCAGTGCTTCCGCTTTTTTGAGTGCCGCGTCGTGCTGTCCGGCAAGAATCAGCTGCGGTATCTCGCCCGAAACACATCCGGACAGGGCGATGATGCCCGCACTGTGTTCACGCAGCAGATCAATGTCCACGCGCGGTTTTTGATAAAACCCCTCGGTAAACGACAGGCTGACCATATGGCATAGGTTCTGGTATCCCATTTGGTCTTTGCACAAAAGTACCAGATGGAACCTCGCGGAATCTTCCTTGTATTCCATGTCGAACCGTGTGCGCGGCGCAACATATACTTCACAGCCGATCACCGGGTGAATCCCGACCTTCTTCGCGGCTTTGTAGAAGCTGACGGCACCGTACATCACGCCATGGTCGGTGATAGCAATGCCAGTTTGCCCCATTTCTTTGGCGCGGGCGACAAGGTCGGTTATCCGGCAAGCACCGTCAAGCAGGCTGTATTCTGTGTGTACATGCAGATGAGCGAATGGCATTGGCTTTGTCC
>WQVW01000141.1 GCA_009785655.1 Oscillospiraceae bacterium
CGGATAAGAATTATTGTATCTACGTTATGTCGAATCTGACATCACCAGCCGCCGCCCGTTACTATGATAACAGCGTTACCATCACCAGTCTGAACGACGAACAGTTCAAGGTGACGCGCAAAGAGGGCTTTCCGACACTGCCCGAGTTTGTCGGAGGGGTGACTCGCTGGTATAATCCTTCTATGGTAGAGATCGAAAGCACATCTGACGCCTTTGAGATCTCTTTGACCTTGGAGAACATTATTTTTGATGACGCGTATCTCCATGAGGGAACGGTTTTCAATTATCGGCAGGCCACAAGTACAAACACTTACGTTCAAGAGGCAATCGTTGCCACGCATTCCCCCATAGCGACCATCATTTTGGGAGAGGGCGCCGAATTGCGCAATTTCGGAGGTATGACGGCTGTTAGCGCCAACGGCGACGGTACAGTGATAATGGAAAGCGGCAGCCTGATCACTGATATCGGATCCACAGCCGCGACACGGCAAGTGAGCACAACTGCGACGGACTACAGAGCCAACGGCGACACAGCCGTCCACGTTTCAGGCGGCGGTACCGGCGGTTTCTTTATGTACGAAGGTGCGAAGATCACAAACATAGCAAACGCCCACAGCGTCAGGTTCAATGGGACCAATAAATGCTTCATTGACGGTGAGATCGCCAACATGAAAGGCAACAAGGGCTGGGGCGCTACTGACGGTAACTATTCCGCCACACACGAAGGAAGAGGTTTCAAAAATGCAGTCTCCTTTAGTAGCTACAGCACCACCCTTGACCCGAATACGGGCCTTGCCGGCCCCGCAATTATCGGCCCGAACGCTTATATTCACGACAATGCCGTCAAGTGCGGAGCCGTGGCTATCAGCCGCAGCTCGGACGCTTCAGTGAAGATATACGGCAAGATCAACAATAATGCAGCCCAGTCGGGTTCAGTCCTCGTTTTTGGTTTTCCTATTTCGGCGGGAACGAACGGCGGCGGCCTGTATGTCGTTGGCGGAGGCACGATATATCTGGAAGACGGTTGTGAGATCAAAGGCAATTCCGTCCAGTCCTCAGCTTACGGTGGCGCTGCCAACATTCAGCAGGGCGGATCAATGCTTATCATGAACGGCGGCACAGTGTCAGGAAACACCGCGTCGGGTTCTGCAACATCCGCAACGGCCGGTATAGTAATAAATAGGGGTAACGCCGGTTTTGAAATGAACGGCGGCGTCGTTGATAATGGACCCAATGGAGTTCATCTGAATGAGAATAGCGGTGATGGTACGAACGGTAAGCTTACGTTAAACGCAGGTACTGTGTCCGGAGTGACCGTGAACAGCTCGGTCCCGTTTGGTTATCCTGTACAGAGGCACCTTTACATTAACGATACGGATGTGACGATCGGGACAGGCTACGCCGGCGTCGCCGGCCGGCAGGTCAAACCGATCTCGGCTGATTTCAAAATCGGCAACCCGAATGCAGCCAACTACATATCCGCAGGAGGAATAGCGGGGGCCTTGCCGCAGGGATGGACCATGCCCACCACCGCTTCCAATGTCATAGGATTTTGGATGCAGAAGAGCGGCACAGCGGTGTTCTTTGTGCCGGCGCCGACAACCGGAACTGCACCGACCGGTTACGATCGCATTCTCAATGTTTATTTTGTCGCAGTGCAGGGCACATTGGCCAACGGAACGTTAGACCCAAGTTCCCCCGTTGTATTTTTGCCGACGACCAGAGATGCCGGCAATAATATTATCATCAATGTCCCGCTCGACGCGTATCCGAACGGCGCGACTGTCGCGCTTGTTCAGCCGACCAAAAATTATGGTATTATCGAATTCGACGGGCCGACAGCGTTGACTTTTGACCCGACCCTGACGGACTACTCCCTCCCGTACACCGCAGAGTACGACATGCCGAGCGGGTTTAGAGACTTACTGACAGGACATGGGTATATTTTCTCAAATACCGACGTCACGCTATTCATTAAACCGGACTCAAGGACAACCCTTGATCCTCTTACGGTGACGCTTCAAAGTGATATCTTTGAGATGACAGGCCTTCCTGTTTGGGACCCGACCGCGGGAGGATGGGTCGTTCCGCTTGCACTGAAAGTCGGATGGGATACAAAGACAAACCTAACTTCAACGTTTGAGTTCGTGTGCGGCATGGATCCCATACACTATCAGGATGGGGGTGTCCTGACCCTTGCCGGACATCTTGTGATTGAGGGAAGCGGCTATAAGCCCTACATCATCTACGGCAACCAAGTGAATACGGATATGACCATCCCAACCTACACCATTACATACGACGGAAACGGCGCAGACAGCGGTAATCCCCCTATTGATCCCAACACCCACGTGCAGGGCAATACGGTGACGGTTCTTGGAAACACCGGCATCACCGGCGACGACACGGATATTCTCGTTCGGGACGGTTTTGTCTTCCTCGGCTGGAGCATGAATTCGATTGCGATCGCAGCGGACTATGGCGCAGGAGGCCTATTCTCCATGCCGGGTCAGGATGTGACCTTATATGCGATATGGAGAGCAGACAGCGGTGGTGGCGGCAGTGGCGGTGGCGGCGGCGGGCTGAAATATTACAACATCACCGCGACCGCAGATTCCGGGTCATTGATCTCCCCGAGCGGCACCATAATTGTGCCGGAAGGGGACAGCAGAACATTCACATTCTCTGAAAAATCGGGATACAGGGTCACCGCGGTCTATGTGGACGGTGCGGCGATATCGTCCGCTGATTTGGCATCCGGCAAATACACGTTTGTCAATGTCCGGAGCAACCATACGATCAGCGTTGTCAGCGTGAAGGAGTTGGCGGCGACGGAGACGACGACCCCAGAGGGGGGCGGCTTGGATGATCGGGAAGTTCATACAGAGGGCGGCTTGGATGACCGGGAATTTCATAAAGAAGGCGGCACCGGCAAATGGGCGGTACTCAACCTGATCTTAGCAATGCTGACAGTGTTCACGGGAATGACAGCGGTCATAGCCGGAAGGAATCGTTTCAGAAAGGAAGAGAGGGAGAAGAGATCAAAGACTGCTCTGTTCTTCAGACTTTCGGCGCTTATACTCGGTATCATCTCGGTGATAATCTTCTTCCTGACGGAGGACTGGAACTTGCCGGCAGTATTCATTGACAAGTGGTCCCTGCTCACGTTCGCCCTGTTCCTTACCGCCCTGATTGCAGCCTTAGCAAGCTTCAGGTTCGACGAGGATAAAGAGGATTAATCGGCGCGAGAACAGAATTTATCGGTCTGATCTGTTATTTTCTCAGATCAGTACCGGTTTTTCATTTTTTTGACAATTTCTTCGGAATTTAAAAAAGCCTGCTCAGCCTGCGCTTTTGTCAGTCCGGATCCCGTCAAAATCTTGTAAGCCGTTTCTTTTGTGATCATATCGTTTGGATTGTGCGCGTCGGTGTTGCATACGAGTTTTGCTTTTGCTTCCGTTGCCAGTCTTGCGACATGGCCGTTGGTACGGTTGTGACCGCCGCGAGCCGTGATTTCAAGATAAGTGCCGGTTTCTCTTGCCCGCTCGGCTTCTTCTTCGGTAATAAAACCGGGGTGGGCTAAAATGTCCACGTATTCGGATTCAATGGACGCGCGGTTGGTTCCGGGAGCGACAGGCTCTGTGATTGTCTCGCCGTGGACGACAACAATGTCGGCGCCGAATTCTTTGGCGCTTTTTGCCAGCCGGTTGATCTGCGCCGGCGGCACATGCGTGATTTCGATGCCCGCGAAAATGTCGATGTCCCATTCCTCTTCGATGATTTTCACTTTCAAAAGGGAAGAAATGATATAGTCGAAATTTGTAAAATCAGCGTGGTCGGTGATGGCAATGGCGCGGTAGCCGGTCATGAAAGCGCGGCGGATGTGTTCGGCGGGAACAAGCACACCGTCACTGAAAAGAGTATGGGTATGGAGATCAATCATTAAAGTTCCTTCTATTTTTGAATTCTGGTTTTTAAAGATTATATGATGACCTTTTCGGTTTCGTTTTATTTAATCGTTTCTTTGTTCTTTTTCTTTGGATTGTATGGGTTACAAAAGTGTAACCACACTGAAATGGTGATATATTCATATAGTTTCAAACGATTTTTAAATTAAGATTTTGATTCTCACTTAAGTTTGAATGCTTGATCCACCTTTTATTAAAAACAGTTGTTTTTTGAATCCGCTAAAAACGAGTCCAAAAATGAGGTATATAAAAATGCTTAAAAAAACGTTTATTGACTATATGACAGGTTCTGTCCTTTTCCTCCTCTTTCTTTCTCTTGTAAATAATAATCCAATTCCCATCGACAATCCGTTTGCTGGTGTTTTCAATAATTTTATTACTAACATAGAGTTTGGTCTCACATTGCTCGATACCAACACAGTGATCGGTATCATAGGTAGTATCATAGCAGCATCTATTATAGTTAAAAAGTAGTGTTCTCAATTATCCTAATTTACGCCACCCACGCATAACCGGTTTTGGCTTGGTCCATGATGTGATTGAATACGATACTGCTTTTCAATGTGAAGATTTCTCGGTCGTAGCTGTCGGGGAGGTTCTGATGCAGGCTGTCAATAATGGTCTTTTTGACGCGCTCTTGCGGCTTGGGGTCGTTCTGCCAATCCACAATAAAAAGCTCCTTACGCATATCGCATAAGGTTTTATACAATTCCTTTGCAGCAAGCTTCACTTTCTTCTCTTCAGCTTTCGTTAATTTGTCTTTGCGAAGGAGGTCGAACAATTCAAGTTCAGGCTCGGATAATTCTTCTTCAATGTGCCGCTCTTCTTCCTTTTTTAATTCTTCTATAAACTCGAGGATTTTTTCATAGAAATC
>WQVW01000142.1 GCA_009785655.1 Oscillospiraceae bacterium
CGAGTTTTCAAAGATGTTCTCCACCTCACGGGAGAGCAGAAAGTCCTTGACATTCTGCGTCAAACCACTTGGAATCCCGCCCCATTTTCGGAAGCGTTTCCAAATCTCAACCGTATAGGCCGCAGTCTGTTCATCCTTCAGCAAAAGGTGCATCTCGTCTATGTAGAACCAAGTTGTACGCCGCTTGGCGCGGTTAGCTGTCACCCGATTCCACACAGCGTCCTGTAATACCAGCATGGCAATCTTTTTCAGACCCTTGCCGAGTTCCTTAATGTCATAACAGACGATTCGGTTCTGAATGTCTGTGTTCGTTCGATGGTTGAACACGTTAAGAGAGCCTGTCACGTAGATTTCGAGCGCGGTGGCGATCTTGTGCGCTTCCGGCTCGACTTGACTGCGGAGCAGATTATATAAGTCCTCTAGGATCGGCATCTTCTCCGGTGATGGGTCGGCGAGGTAGTCCCTATAAACCAATCGGACGCAGCGGTCAATGATTGTTTTCTCCACAGGTTCCAGCCCCGTTTTGCCGCCAACAATCAGTTCGCAAAGACTCAGGATGAAGTCACTTTTGAGCGTCAACGGATCTTCGTCATCAGAGTAGTCGGGATTGATGTCCATCGGATTGATGTACTGTGTACTTACAGGCGATAGCTTGATAACCTGCCCGCCTAGACGGTTTACAAGGGGGAAATACTCTGCTTCCGGGTCTGAGATGATAATATCGTCGCCGGTAAGCAAGAACACGTTGATGATCTCACGTTTCGCACTAAAGGACTTGCCGCTGTTGTGCGCCACCACACCGTTTTCTAAAACAAAATTCATGTATCTTGGCACAGTGATGTCATATACTGGAATTTTTTGCGGCAACTTCGTAATAGATACGCGAACTACCGTATGTCCGCCGTGAAGCGCTTGTCCATCGCCTATATCTTCGGCAGACATATATTGTCCTGCCGCATCTAAAAACAAATGGGTGTCCGTGCAGGAAATGACACTTCCGTCTGCCATGAACAGATTCTTTATTGTGTCTGTATGTTTGCTGATACGAATATCCACAGCTTTGGCATCTACAATTTCCCCCGTGGTTTCGTCATATGCCCTTACTGTGGCTTCATCGACGCCGCTTTGTTCAAGTTCAGCAAGACTGATCGTTTTACCGCCTGCCAAACGTATTTTGGTTTCGCCGGTAAAACAGCCCGGCGTACCGAGGAAAAGTCCATTGGGGTTCTTGAGTGCCTTGCGGCTTGCCATGATGAGGTTATTTGACAAGGCATTTAAGCCGTAATATAGCGCTTCATCCCGCTGGAACAGTTCGCAGGTCGTAAACGGTATGAAGATCGCTACCGAGGAAGTGGTCAACCCTCGCTTGATTTCGAGTTGATTCACGCCGAGGGGGAGACTGCTCATCAGCCCCTGCTCCTGTTGCCAATCCAGACGCTTGAGCGCACAGTTATATTTCTGCGCCACACCCGCCGCAGAGAACACGTTATCCTCTAACTTCTGCCTCCGCTCTGCCGTGTTCATCACCAGCACGGTCACAAGGAACATCCGCTCATTCCGGCTCTGCAAATCTTCAAGCAAAGTCTTGGCTTCAGTGCCGTAAGTCACAAGATCAGTTGGCAAAATGTCCATGTCGTACCCTGCCCTTACAGCTTTTTTCTGTTCCTCGATCTTCATTTTCTCAAGATCAGAAAGTTTGCGCTTAATCATCTTGATTGCATCGGATTGGTCGATTGAGCGCACATGGAGCGTCACAGTTGTCGGGGAATCTAGGTCGATGAAGTCCGCCAGCATACGGTCGGTGAGTTCCGGGGCCAGAATCTGCAAGAAGCTGACCGCGCCGTAGTGTGTCCCGATGCGGAGCGAGCGCCCGTCGCGGAAATCAAAGCCAGATGGGGCGATATAGTCCTTGGTGCTTAGTCCCGCGTGGGCGAGGTCTTTCCAGCTAAATAAGAATTTGTCCTTGCCGTCCGGGTGGAGCTGTCCGTGCATGACCTCTAGCCGCTCCGCGCCGCTGAGAGGACGTGCCGCAACACCCAAGACTTTGAAGCTGTTCAAAATATCTGCTTCCACGCGCTCAACCCGCATTTTCGCGGCCTTGAAGCTGTCGGCTTCTATACCGAAGGTGATATACTTTGTTCGGACTAGGCCGTTATTGCCTTTCGCCATCTGGTTTTTCAACATATCCGCATACTCGCGGCGAATATCGTCATAGGAATCGTCCCGTGCCGGAATGTCGATGGATCGGTTAAATTCCTCTGGGTTGCCGTGCTGGTTGATGAACGACAACTGCACTGTCACCGAGGAATCGAAGTAGTTGAGGAAGTCACAGTATTTCTCGAAAATCTGCGTCTTGTCCTCGTTTTGCGCGAGGTGGTAGTTGATGTCGCTGAACATCACAGTCTTGGTATATAGCTTGCCGCTTACGTGGCAGATGCCATCTTTGTACATCTCCCGATAGGGGATGGACTGCTGCGCTGTCTGCGGCTTGTCGGCTCTGCCAAAGATTTTTGCCGCCAAAGATGAAGTGCCGCCCGTTTTTGGTGCGGACGGCACTTTTGCATTGCCCCTGTTTGGGGCAGGTTTCTTTAACTCAGCGCGATTTGACTTTGCCTGCCTGATGTTTGCCGGCAGGCGCTTTTGCTGCTGCTTTTGTTTTGTTGGCAATGACTCTCGCCTCCTGTTCCAAAGTTTCATATAGATTTTCTGATCGGTATGGGCGCTTGCCCGGAAAGTAGAACTTTGTTCGGATCATATTCCGCAATATCTTCTCGGCGGGCTGGCCGTCCTTTTCGTACATGGCAACGAAAAACAGCGGCAGCATCAACCCGATCATCAGGAGTGCCGCCGCTGTATCACCGATTGTGCCGCGTGTGAAGATATATACCGGAACCCCGATAGCCGCCGCTGTGCCGAAGCAGATAAGTTGTCTGGCGGTCAGATTGAAAAATGCCTTGTTCTTGATCTTGTTGAGGTCTTTCGGGACATTTACGAATGCCATTTTCACCTTACCTCCAAATTTTCTGTCCGCTTTGCAGTTGATCGTCCCGGCCCCGTATTGTGTGCAGCGGCTCTCTCTGCGCCGTCTTTTAGACGATCTGATAGCGAGAGCCGTCTCTGCCGCGACGCCCAATATTCCGGTAGCCGTTGTTGTAAGGAACAGTTGATCGTTTCTTCGAGGTTTACATCTCCGCCAATACGATCAGGAAACTGCCACAGCTTTTTATCCAGAAGCTCCCGCATTACAATATCTTCCTCGCAACCGATCTCAAAGCAGAAATAGTTGCGTTGGTTTGCGCCGATCTTACGGGCATCCGGTGACAAAAAATCCGCCGCGCTTTTCCTCACCATGATACCACCGTGACTTGCCGTGCTGACTAAGAACACACCCGCAATCATCTGTTCGCAACGCTGCACGTCTCCCCAGGGCGACTTGCGTGGGAATCTACTCATTCCAACACCCCAGGATGGTGCTGTTTAGCCGCAACCCCCACTGGGGTGACGTGTTCGGCTGATTTTTGTGCGCCATCGGCTAGTCTATTACCGAGAGATTGCTTGCGATCAACAGACTTCTCAGCCTCGAACTTCTCCAAGACACCCTTGCTGATCTCTTTGCGCAAATCACCGGACAGTGGGAAAGCGACATCGTGGAATAGGCCCGTTCTATCCTGAGACTGCGGCATGGTCACGAACAAGCCCTTTTCTTCACTCTCAACGACACGGATGCCGCGAATAGCGACCAGACCGTCTATGTTGACACTAGCAAAAGCCTTTGTACTGCCTTCCGGGTCTTCTAGCGGGAAAACATTTATGCCGAGTTTAATCTCGTCCACCTTTATATCCTTTGCAGCGCTCATGTCCGGTGTTTGATAGCCGCGATCCTCTGGGATAAGAGCTGTCTGTGCCTTGTATTCGCGCAATACTGCCTTGCTGACTTCCTTGCGCAAGCCGGACAGCGGAACCGCAATATCATGAAATTTATCCGCTTTATTGTCATAAGATTGCGGCATAGTTACAAATAGCCCTCCCTTACTACTGACGACACGGATGCCGCGTATGGCAGCAATATCGTCTATACTGACACTGGCGAACGCTTTCGTGTTGCCCTTCGGCTCGTCGATGGGATAAACCCTTACGTCTAATTTTTTATCTGGCATCTTTTTTACCTTTCTTCCCGTTTACGGGAGCGTCATTGTTTTGTGCGTCCTGTGCTTTTACTTTTTCGCCTGCTGCTTGGAGCCTATTGGCGAGAGATTGTTTCTGCTTGAGAGCACCCGGTTCGGGTGCTTCGGGCGGCCTATGGGCTTCTGATTGATTGTTTGTGTGGCGATTATAAAGCGTACCGCTTTCAAACGCGTGTAACGCTTCACTGGTTGATAATGGCTCCCCGTTCGGTGGGTCACACGCACCATCAGCCGCTAACTGGCCGATTTTTGACTGCTCCACGCCATTTTGCAGATGATGGGCCGCACCGCGTATTTCAAATGGGTTCAGTGCAAATGATTTACATACATCTAATATCTGCCCAGCGGTTTCTTCACCATATCCCTGCGTCACCAAATAAAGCTCAACGAAGGTATCGTTGAAAAATTCGCTCTTTGTGGTTGTTCCGCTTTCTTCTAGCTCTTTTGCGTATGTTATAAGTTTTCGTATACCCTCCACATCAGCGTTAGGCAAGAGTTCAGCCATTTTATTTTCAAACTCCTGATCGCTTGTTGCGATTGCTATTTGCGGGGACTTATCTTGGGGCGGGCGCGGATATTCCGGCTCTATATCGCCCCTTTTAATTTGCGCGTACCGTTCTTGGATTTCTGCACTGTTGCCGTAAAATGCCGCA
>WQVW01000143.1 GCA_009785655.1 Oscillospiraceae bacterium
ATAACCTCTTGCTGTCCGGCAAATCCGACACCCATAGCCCGTGCCCAATGTATAAGGGACGGGTTACAATATATTACAGCACCGGCCGTGAAATGTCAATAAGCAGTCTCGGTTTCACGTGAAACATTCAGAAGTCCAAGGGCAAAAAATGTGTCGGTTTACAGCGACTGATGTTTGTTTTATGAAGTAGATTATGATAAAATGATATTAGTCGTTTTGATGAATTATATCGGATAAAAGGATTTTGGGAAAAGGCCGCAAATGTGTGGGAGGGGTTTAGATTGGTGTTATTTATTGTTGGAAATGGATTTGACCTTGCTTTGGGGCTAAAAACATCATATAGAGATTTTGTGGAATGGTATATCAAACAAATAAAAAGACCTGAAGACCAAAGGATAAGCAATTTCAAGAACAATATAAAAAACGATATTGGAGCAAATATTAATTCTTGGGCAGATTTGGAAATTAAGCTTGGCGAATATACTAATCTGTACAAAAAAGATGAAGCAGATGATTTTCTATTTATATATAGGGACATGAAAGAAAAGTTAAATGAATACATAAAGAATCAAGAGAGCATGGTAGATTTATCAGATTCGGATGCTATTGTCGACGCGCTATCTCAATTCTTGCTTGGCTTTTATAGGGAATTTCCTACGAATACAAGGAACTTGCTAGTAAATACTTTGGAAAAACGTCAAGCAAATATACAGTATAATTTTGTTACGTTTAACTACACCCAAACCTTGGAGGATTGTCTCAATCTGTTGCCAACACCATTTGGGGAACGCGGTAACTATACCGATACGCTAGGGTCAGTGCTTCATTTGCACGGAGAAATAGACAAAGCGCCGTTGATTGGGGTCGATTCTGATTCCCAGATACTTAATGATGCATTTAGAAGTGATAAAAGAATTATGCGTGCTTTAGTAAAACCGCTTATGAATAAAGAAATGCAAGAAAATGTCGAAATAAAAGCACATACCCTGATCAATGCCAGTAATGTTATTTGTTTGTTTGGTACGTCATTAGGTGATTCGGACATTTCATGGTGGGTGAAAATCGGCGAGTGGTTGAAAGCAAGTGCTAGCAGAAGATTGATTGTTTTTTGGTATTCAGCGGAGCCGTTGTCGACATTGCATTACGATATTAAGCTTACAGAAGAAGATAATGTGAGGATGCACTTTATTAAGAAAGCGGGATTTACTGAATCCGAATCCGCACAGGTTGCAAACCGAATCATTGTTCATATATATACAAATATTTTAGATATGAAATTGATTCCTGACGAAGCGTTGCAGAATGTGGAAGCATAGATGAGGTTGCTTGTCTAACGTTGGAGGCGCGAAGCGTTTGGCAAAAAGACCGTTGTAACGCCCATGCGCGACAACGGATTCAGGAATGGCGCAACAAAATAGGGGACGCACCACAGTGCGCCCCCTATTTTTTCGTCTCTGCACGAGCCAGCTCGTCACAACGATTGTTATATTCGTTCTCGGCATGGCCTTTGACCCAGATAAACGTCACTTTATGCTGTGCCAGCAACGGAATCAGACGCTGCCAGAGGTCAGGGTTCTTTACCGGGCCGGATTTACGGCGAAATCCAGTCATCTGCCAGGAGGTCAGCCAGCCTTTGTTGATGGCATTGGTCACGTACTGTGAGTCAGAGTATAATTCTACCGCACAGGGTTCACGCAGTGCGGAGAGTGCTTCAATGACCGAGAGTAGCTCCATCCGGTTGTTGGTAGTCTCAGGCTCACCGCCGGATAGCTCTTTTTGCACATCGCCGTAAATAAGAATCGCGCCCCAGCCGCCGGGGCCGGGATTCCCGCTACACGCGCCATCGGTGTATATTCGGATTTGTTTCAAGTGTTCAACTCCTTGCCGCAATGCCTTCGAGATTTTAGCGGACGCACAAGGCCGTGCGTCCGCCAAAATCTGTGTTCTACGTGTTTTCCTTTAATATAACGTTATGCGCGCCGCCTTCGACAATCGATGTCTCGGACACCAGTGTCAGCTTCGCTTTTTCCTGCAATTCCGGGATGGTCAGTGCCCCGCAGTTGCACATGGTGGAGCGGACTTTGCTGAGCGTTTGACCGATACCATCTTTCAAACTGCCGGCATACGGAACGTAGGAGTCCACGCCCTCTTCAAATGACAGATCCGATGATGCGCCGCCTGCGTCATATCGCTGCCAGTTGCGCGCCCGGACAGAGCCTTCACCCCAATATTCTTTCATATAATTCCCGCCGACACGGACTCTGGCAGTCGGGGACTCATCGAATCTCGCAAAATATCTGCCCAGCATCAGGAAATCTGCCCCCATGGCCATGGCCAGCGTGAAGTGATAGTCATGCACAATCCCGCCGTCGGAACACAACGGGATATAGATGCCGGTTTCCTGAAAATACGCATCCCGCTCTCTTGCGACTTCGATCACCGCCGTTGCCTGGCCGCGGCCGATGCCTTTCTGTTCACGCGTAATGCAGATTGACCCGCCGCCGATGCCGATTTTGACGAAATCCGCGCCGCAGTCGGCCAAGAAGCGGAAACCCTCACCGTCAACAACGTTTCCGGCACCGATTTTGACTGAGTCACCGTACTTATCCCGCACCCATTTCAGCACCCGTTGCTGCCACTCTGTAAAACCTTCCGATGAGTCGATACACAGTATGTCCACCCCGGCCTCGACAAGCGCGGGGATTCGCTCTTCATAATCATGCGTGTTCACGCCCGCGCCGACGGCATAGCGTTTCAGGTTGTCGTGCAGAGCCAGCGGATTTTCTTTGTGTGAGTCGTAATCTTTGCGGAACACCATATGCATCAAGCGGCCATTGTCGTCAAGGATCGGCAGGCAGTTGAGCTTGTTGTCCCATATGATATCATTGGCCTCTTTCAACGGCGTACCGTGCGGGGCAGTGAGAAGCCGCTCCACCGGCGTCATAATATCCCGAACGTATTCGTCCGCGCTCATGCGGGAGGCCCTGTAATCGCGGCTGGTGACAAGCCCCAGAAGTTTGCTATTGGGTGCGCCGCCCTCTGTCACGGCAATGGTAGAGTGGCCTGTCTGCGCCCGAAGTTGCAGCATATCGCGCAGCGTGGCCTCTGGCGGGAGATTGGAGTCACTGATGACAAATCCGGCTTTATGCGACTTTACCCGCGCGACCATCGCGGCCTGGGATTCTATGGATTGCGAGCAGTAGATAAAAGATACTCCGCCCTCACGAGCGAGCGCGACGGCCATCTTGTCGTCGGACACCGCTTGCATACTGGCGGATGTAATAGGGGTATTCATACTAAGCGCGGGGGATTCTCCGGTTCTGTACTTGACTAAAGGTGTTTTCAAGCTGACATTGGCAGGCGTGCAATCCGCACCGGAAAAACCCGGAACAATCAGGTACTCGCTAAAGGTACGTGAGGGTTCTGTAAAATAATAAGCCATGATAGCGCGTCCCCTTTCATAATGTATTATGTGTCGCAGCTGCGCAAAAGGCAACCGCGATAAAGACAATGTTGAATAATAGATTATTATAATCCGAACGGCGGCGTGTTGTCAAGATTTAAAAAAGATGGGAGATACGATATTTGCTGGACAGTGTGCAAGGACAAAGTATCAGTGCCGATGATGCGCCTAAAATAAAAAATTTTCTTAATTTATTCATGTATTTGACATAAAATCAGGCTATTATACTAAATATAAACAGATACAACCAGGAGGCTTGATTATGCACAACAGTGAAAACCACCCAAGACCCGGGGCGCCCAAGGAGCGTTATGATGCGCCGGATATCTATTTAAACATCAGGCGGAGCGAACCGACTGTAGCGCAAAATGCGGATGCCATTGCGCTGCCCGCCCCGGAACCCGTCGCAGAACCTCTCCCGGAATACGCTGCGGAGTTGGCCGTGGAACTCTCAGCCGGATTTATTGCAGAGCAGCTGGCGGAAGCGAACGGAATCACGGAAGATGAACCTGCCGCGCTTGAATCGGTTCATGATTTATGGAGCGAACCTGCGTATTCAGAGGCGGTCACAGAGAACATGTACTCACCCGGGCTTGTGGTTAAAGAATATCGGAAAGCGCGGCCAAAATCAGCGCCGAATAAGTTCTGGCGGGCGGTGGGCTTGGTTGCCGCGTGCGCCGTTGTCAGTGTTGCCGCCGCCTACGGGGCGGTGGAACTGCGGATCAGAGGCGGGGATTTCCCCACTGTCAACCAGGTTGTGTTAGGTGCGGAGGCTGCGCCCAGGCCGGAACCGGCAGCCGCAACGCCGGACAATGAAACGATTGTCATCCCCAGTGTGATGTCCGCCGCCGACATTTACGATATAGCAATCCAGCAAGTGGTGGCCATCCGTGCCGGCGGCGGGACGATGCCCAGCAGATTCGGAAGCGCGTCCGGGTCGGGATTTATCGTATCCTCTGACGGATACATCCTCACCAACTATCATGTGATAGAGCCTGCGCATCTGTCAGGCCAGCCGATTATGGTATACATGTTTGATGGAACCGCATACGAGGCGCAGGTTATCGGTCATGACATCGCGAATGATGTGGCGGTGATTAAAATAGAGGCGCGGGGTCTGTTGCCGGCCACGATCGGTGACAGTGATGAAATCCGCGTTGGCCAGCGCGTCTACGCCGTCGGCAATCCGTTTGGGGATCTCACGTACACAATGACCGATGGCATAGTCTCTGCGCTGGAGCGGGTCGTCACCGTTGAGAACAGGACAATCAACACGTTTCAGCTAAGTGCCGCCGTCAACTCCGGCAACTCCGGCGGGCCTGTCTATAACACCAGCGGAGAGGTCGTCG
>WQVW01000144.1 GCA_009785655.1 Oscillospiraceae bacterium
ATCAGCGGGAGCCGCTCCATAATCTCATACGTTGTGAACCGCTTTTGACAGGAAAGGCACTCTCTCCGCCGCCGGATGGTCGCACCCTCTTCAGCGGGCCTGGAATCTACAACCTTGCTTTCAGAAAAAACACAAAAGGGACATTTCATTCACACAACCTCCGTAAATAAATGACCACGTTTTATTGTGTACGAAAAAGCGCGGATAGTCAAGCATTTTTTGACTTAAATCACGCCAATTCCGGCCATTTTTCCAAAATTTATCGGCACAACCAGTCTTCCACAGCGTCTGAGAGCGTCACTGGCGTGACAAAGTTTGACGACAGCAGTGATGTAAGTCCGAAAATTTCTGAACTGCGGAGCGTAATGTGTCGAACACAAGCCTCCTCTCCACGCTCTTCTATCGCTATACCTACGCCGTAACTCTCCGCACTTGCGTCAAATGAGATGTTTGTGAGCTCATCAATTGTCACAAAATAAATCAACGTCAGTCTCTCGCCGTTATCTGACTCTGCCCTTTTTTTGCACATTATCATTTTGCGCATCAGCAAAGATCCTCCCCGTTATCTTTTATTTGCCGTTTTATGGTTCATAACCGATATTATTCCACGTATGTCCACATATTTCCACAATTTTTCATCGCAGAATTCGACACTTTTCGACAAAACAGCTAGGATAATCGTCAACCTGCCACATATGTTGTAACCAAGCCGACTGTATGCACCAGATATCGTTTTTGGGACATGAAATATTTTTTTATTTTCTTGCAATTGAACATAAAAATAGACTTCATACGAAATCTGTCACAGATTTTATATGAAGTCTATTTCCAAAAACGCTTCCCTGGTGTAGAGGATATTCAACACATCCAGCAATCCGTTAGCGGATAGTCTTTCAGGCAGTCCGAGGTGTTTAGATAACGCTCGCCTGTTTTGCGCGCTCATCGCGCCGCCGGCCAGTCCCTTGGCGTACATGTCCGCCTTTGTGATGCGCTCCACCCGCTCTGCCGCCTGATCTTCGTCCTCAAACGTCGCGCCGGCGTGTTCCAGTGCTTTGATAATCACCGCTTTGTCCATCCCCTCAACGCCGAGCTTGCCTTCCTTCGACGCGGAGACTTTTCGCCTTTCCCGACCTTTGATATCGGGGATATAGGCTTGCTTAACATCAATGCCATTCAACAATCCGCGAAGCCTGCCGCGGATGAAAAATCCCGCGCCATCGCTGTCTGTGAGTATCACAAGCCCACGCTTTTCCGCCAATTTTCGCAACAGTGCAATTTTTTCACCGTCGGAAAATATGCCGAAACCAGCCGTCTCGATGATTGTTCCGTCAACAGCTTGCAAAACGGTATTTTTGTCATACCTGCCCTCGACAACAATGACTTCTCGCACACGTCTCACATCTCATCCCTCACGATCTGACCACATTCAAATTGCCGAGCCTTGCAACCAGCTCTGTAATCTTGGACTCCTGGTCGGAGCCGCTGTTGAGTGCGTATGCGGTCTCTGCACAGGCTTTCACGGCGGCACAGCACTCATGAAGCGTTGTTTTCCGCGCGGTGTCAAGCAACGTCTTCGCTTGGAACGGGAAACGAATCCCGCATATCTCCATCAGACTTTCGGTACCTTTCCCGTTTTCGATACATACACACGCCGCCAGCAGTTCCCGCATTTTCAGTGAAATGACGTATATCAGCCTGTGCGGTGCTTCTCTCATCCGTAACAGCTCGTCAAGGATGCGCATGGCATTTTGATAATCGCGTCGAACCAGCGCGTCTGTCAGTTTATAGGCAACGGCATCCAAAATCGGCGTAACGACAGCGTCTATATCCTGGCGTGTAACTATCTCTTCTTTCGCGTAAGCCGCCGCTTTTTCAATCTCTCCGCTGAGCGTTGCCATCAGCCCACCGGTGATAAACGCCAGATATTCCGCATCTTTCGGGCTGATTTTTTTGCCCCCCGCCTGAAAGTGGCGAATGATCCATTTGATCAGTTTGCTTTGATCCTGCACGGCGAATTCAACGACGCAAGCGGCTTTTACAATTGCGGCATTGATCTTCTGCCTGCCATCCGGCTTGTATGGAACTGTGTTGTACACGAAAACGACGCAAGCGTATGGCGGCAACTGCGAAAACATCTCTAAAAGCCGCTCTTTATCATCGTTTTTGAAAATGTCGTAATCGTGTACCTCTATCAATGTTCTGTCGGCAAAAAAAGGCATGGTGTCTATCGCATCGTCAAGATCTTCCGGCGTGACCGCGCTGCCTTCATAGCGTTTGTAGTTGAATCCATCAAGTCCCTCAGGACATAGCACCTGTCGAAGATTTTCCAATCCGCGCGCTAACAAATACCGTTCTTCCCCGTGAAATATATAAAAACTGCCAATCTCCCCAGCAGCGATTGCCGCGGTGAGTTCTGCGTAACCGTCCTTGGCGTTTGTTTTCTTTGCCATGTTTATCCTCCTGCGGAATATACCTTCTGTATTTCTTCGATTCCAATCGACAACCAGCCGAGCAACTCTTCCCTCTCCGCACTATCAGGGGTCTCTTCAGTCAAACGTTGTATATCTACCCAGACATCCTCAATTCGGCGACGCAGCGTGTAGAAATGCAAAAGCTCATGATTGATACGATACCCCTGTCGGGCAGCGGAGTATGCTTCAAGCAGGACTTCGCCGTGCGGATGCCATGTGTGGATAAACAAATCAGCCTCCGGCGGGGCGCAGTGCAAGGTCTCCCAATCCGCCAGAACCAGCCGTTCACCCTGGATAACGTTGTTGCCATGCGCATCCCCGTGACACAGCACAAGCGGCGAATATCCCACCCGAACCGTATCGCGCAGACGCAATGTTTCTTGAATTGCCGCCAGCAGCATCTCGGCGTGCGGGTGAACAAGATCATAAAGCGCGTCATGTTGCTTTCGGCTTAAATACTGTGCCAACTGTTCACAGAAAGGTAGTGATATATCTTCCTCAAGTCCGGGTGTTTCAAGCAGATTAGCATCGCCAGTATCGTGTAAAGAAGCCAATATCTCTGCCAGTTCTTTTGTCTGGTCGTAAGTCATAGCGTCTATACCCGGCATTTTCCCGCGAATGAATATGAACAGCACATACACATCATCACCGACCTCGACTTTATACGAGTTATCCCGTAACGACGGGATTGGCATGAGTACGCGCCCGCGCAAAGCCGGCAAGTCCGATAGCCGGTTCAATACCGGCATATATGTGTCAATTCGGTCAACCCAAAAGCGCGTTGTCGGCAGAGATTTGTCGTATGCCTTTAAAAAATACTCGATGCCATCCGCACCCGTTACACGGTATGCCGCTTTGGTGGAAAATCCCCCTGTTGCGGGAAGTATGGATGTTGCTGAAATCCCATATTCTGATTTCAGCAACAGTGATAATTCATCCATGACTTTTCTCAACCTCCTGTCACTGTGACATTTCCGGAAATATCTGTGCGCAGAACAGGAATGCCGTGTGCTTCCAATCGCGTCAACACCTCATATGTCGGGTGTCCAAAACTGTTGCGCCCGACTGAGATCACTGCCAAGCTCGGCCTCGTGACGTACAGCAGCTCTTCCGAAGTTGAACGCCTTGAACCGTGGTGTCCGACCACCAGCATGTCTATCTGCGGTATATGCGCAAAACGCAGCAACGCCCGCTCACTGGCGGCATTCATGTCCCCGGTGACAAGTGCGCGAAAATCACTCATACCGCACATGCTGAGTATCGAGAGTCCGCGCTCGTTCTCATCTCCCTCGTCCAACGGCGGATACAGCATTAATACAGCGTCCCCCAGCGATATTTGAAGCGTCTCTGTCACGTAAATAATATCGGTTCCGCGTCTTCTGGCGAAGTCGATCATATCATGAGCCACATGCGACATATATGATCCGTCCGGATCCGGTATCGCCATCGCTGCAACGCTTGTTCTTGTCAGCAGATATTCAACGCCGTTCACATGGTCAGAATGGAAGTGGGTGAGTATCAGAACATCAATCGTCGTACGTCCTTGATTCATCAGGAACTCATGGGCAATTGCGCCTGCACGCTCCCCGCTCATGCTTCCGCAATCGATCATTACCGTATATTCGCCGGAGGTTATCACGATGCTTTGCCCCTGTCCCACGTCCAGCACGGTCACCGCTTTTCCGTCGATGGCAGATGCTTCTGATACCAGCGGGGTGATAAGCAGCACAACACATAGCGCAATCACCGCGAGACACGCGGGGCACAAATATTGCCTCACCCGCGCACGTAAGAAAACTGTAAATGTAATAAACATGGCGTAAACGTATACAAGCCACGCAACGATCATTGTGTTTGACGAATACACTGACGCAAACGGCAATGTCGCCATCGCCCGCGCAACATCCAGTGTATACCGCGCCGCGATCGTGACGGGATACGCAACAACTGCACCGAGCGGCATGAAAATAAATCCCAGCACACTGGCAACCATCCCAAACGTAAACGCTATCGACACTGCCCACAGCGTTAAAAGGTTCGTGATCGGCGAAGCGATCGCCACGCGCCCGAAATGTATCGCCGTCAGCGGAATGGTCAATAAAATTGCGCCAAAAGTCGTTGACAGGCTGGATGTGATGACGCGTAACACATGCGCACGTATGCTTTTGTCATACAGCTTTGTCCTGCGCAATGCGTTTGTAAAGACCAAATGGATTCTGGGCGTGAAAAGGATCAGTCCAACAGTTGCAGAGAATGACAGTTGCAAGCCAATTGAACCGGCGGAATACGG
>WQVW01000145.1 GCA_009785655.1 Oscillospiraceae bacterium
ATACAGCTTTCGCATCGCGTCATGCAGTGTCATGCCTTGCAGTGAGTACCATGCCGCCATTTCAGCGATCAGCATAGAGGCCGTCACACCGTCTTTATCCCGGACAAAGTCGCCCAGCATATAACCGAAAGACTCTTCAAACGAGAAGATTACCTTGCCCTGTCCGCGCTCTTCCAGCTGATTTTTTTTCTCTGCCATGAACTTAAATCCGGTAAACGTATCATAAGATGCCACGCCGTTTTCCTCGGCAACTTTTCGCGCCATTTCGCTGGTGACGATTGTTTTCAGCGTCGCCGGATTTTCAGGCAGTGTTCCCGCCCTTTTTTTCGCGCCAATCATATAATCCAGCAGCAGAATGCCGGTCTGGTTGCCTGACAACAGGACATATTCCCCCGTGTTATCTGGTGCCATAACACCCACACGGTCACAATCCGGATCTGTGCCGATGATTAGTGCCGCATCATGCTTTTTCGCCAAGGCTATCGCCAGCGTAAACCCTTCCGGGTCTTCCGGATTGGGGGATATTACCGTCGGAAAACTTCCGTCGATCTCCATCTGTTCCGGTACGCAAAAAATATGCTTTAATCCAATCCGACGAATCGCCTCCGGCACAAGCTTGTATCCCGCACCGTGAAACGGAGTATACACCATTTTGAAGCTTTCCGCAGCAGCGCCGACAGGCTCCAGTGCCTGGCCCAAGACGTTTTGCAGGAAAAGTGCATCTGTTTCCGAACTCATGATCGTCACAAGTCTTTGGCTGACCGCTTCGTCAAAATCCATTGTGCGGATTGAGCTGAAGAAATCCAGCTCCTCCATTTTTCGCGCGATAATTTCCGCGTGTCGCGGCGGGACTTGCGCCCCGTCTGACCAATAGACCTTGAATCCGTTATATTCCTTCGGGTTGTGGCTCGCCGTTACATTAATTCCGGCGATACAACCATAATAGCGTATTGCAAACGACAACTCCGGCGTTGGCCGCAAGTCGTCAAATATTCTCACGTTTATCCCGTTCGCCGCGATAACCCGCGCCGCCTCATGCGCAAAGTCTCGGCTATTCACACGCGGGTCGAAACAGATGGCAACGCATTTATCTTCCCGCGGCTCTTCCAAGATAAGCTCACACAATGCTTGGGTTGTGTGGCGGATGACGTGCACATTCATTCGGAACAGGCCAAGTCCCATAATGCCGCGCAACCCCGCCGTGCCGAACTGCAGCTTGCTGAAAAAACGGCCTTCTATCTCCGCGTTGTCGTCAGCAAACC
This sequence comes from Oscillospiraceae bacterium, assembly GCA_009785655.1. Taxonomy (GTDB): domain Bacteria; phylum Bacillota; class Clostridia; order Oscillospirales; family Oscillospiraceae; genus WRMH01. Next base: position 1,263 of record WQVW01000145.1, read on the forward strand.
CTCTCAGCTCATCTTTTTCAATATCCGATAGCGCGTCGCTATTCAGCCACGCGGCGTATTGTTCAAGAAAACCCACTGTTGCTATGCCTCCTCAATCTCTTCCGCTTCACATATATCTGCGCTTAACAGATTTTGCGCTTCAATCAGTAATGTTTCCGGCACAAACACGTCGATACCTGCCGGCGGGTGACCCAATATCAGCTTGCCGAACAGTCCGTTATTCGGGTATTCACAGACATAGGGCATACTGTATGCTTCCAGTAAATTAAGCGTCAATTCCATCTCCATAGGCCCGCCGTGAAGATGCATTAGAAACGCAGGCTGCATCGGCTTCCCATCATCATCTTTCGGCCACGGCTGGCCTTTCTTTTTTCCAAAACCCCATTTCGACATCGTCTGAACCCGCCTTTCTATCATTAACGGCTACTTATGGTATTTCCCGCCTTCAGTGATCTTAAACGCCCTGTACAACTGCTCCAGCAAAATAATTCGCGCCAAATTGTGCGGGAATGTCATTTTCGACAGCGATATACGCATATTTGCCCGGTCTTTAATCCGTTGATGCAATCCAAATGAGCCACCGATCACGAGGTTCAGTTTCGATTCCCCGCGCCCGGCGCAATCGGCCAGGAGATTGGATAACTCCGAGCTGTCCATTTCGCGTCCTTCAACGCACAGCGCAATCAGATACGCACCGGCTGTGAGCTTTCGCTCAATCGCGGCGCATTCTTTTTCAAGAGACTGCAAAACTTCCGCTTCTGACGGATTCTGCGGCAGCAACGCCTCCGGAATCTCAATAATTTCCGGCTTGCAATACCCGGTGAGTCTTTTGAAAAACTCTTTTTGCGCATCAATATAAAACTTTTCCTTTAATCTGCCAACGCAGATGATTTTAATTCCAATCATTTTTCACTGATCATGTTTTGTATTTTTAGCGATAGCAGAACGATTTGAATAGTACATGATATAATGGCAGTATAGCACATCAACACCAAATCTTTCAAGTGGTGCAGCAAAAACAGCGGACAGATATAGACTGCCCGCTGTTTTCAATAGCATGGATAAATATCTGCCTTTGAAGCGGCAGAACGCACCTATTTTTCGGGTTTTAGAATTCCTGCAATAAAAATGACGAGGCACGCACCGGCCACGGAAAAAATAACGTTCATCAGGTCAAAGCTGAAACTACCTCTCAGACTTCCGAAACCTATAATTGAAGCGACGAATCCCCCTACAAAGGAACCGATAATGCCGAAGATGATATTCCCCAGAAGAGAGCTTTTCTTCTTCATGATCATGCCTGCAATCCACCCAATAAATGCGCCGAACAACAACCATAGCAATATGGATATAAGCATAGAAACATCCTCCTTTTATTTATAGTATCCTACTTACATTATACTGTGGTACACATATGTTTGTCAATTCATTGAAATGCCCGTGGTTGTCTTTTGCCTAAGGCTGTATTTTTCTGCACTCCAGATAATACCGCTTATCCCGCGCGTGACCGACTGAGAAGCTTTTTTTTGGGAAAACGCCGCTTTCCGCCACTGTTTTGAAAAGCTCTGATTTATCCATGGCCGGTAAGATTAATCCCAAAACACCCTCATCTTTTGCCAATGCTTCAACAGTTTCTTCGCCGTGGATGTAATCAACGCCACAGCCGGAGGTTTTTGCATAATCGTCCACAAATATCTGCATGGCGGTCAACATATCACCGATACACGCCGCCGCAACATCGGTAACGTGAGTGGTGCCGCCATAGACCCATCGAAGCCTGTAGTCGTTGCCTTTTTGAACGACCCCTTCAAGCGATCTTATGAACTCTTTTGGATCAACGCCAAACATTACGCGATGGATTGCCTCGAAATCAATGGCCGGGTCGTATACATTGTTGATCTCCAGCAGTGCCATTCGCGCGGGGTGATTTTCCCGTTCCGCATCAGTCAAGTTTTGCTTTAGCTCATCCCAATAGACTTTCGCCGCGGCCAATGAATGATTGCCGTCGCCCATCACCATCAGCGGCCCGTTTTTTTCGCGCAGCGCGGCAAGTGCTGACATAACACCCGCAGCATTATCGCCAACAACACGCATACCTTTGACACTGCCGCCACCCTCCATCAGGTTGAAATCGTACAAAACCGGCAGATTCTTTTTTGTCAGTGGCTCAATAACAGACAAACATTCATCGTCGATGAATGCCATAATATGCGGCAGCTCCAGCGGTGCTTGTCTGCGTATATTGATACGCACCGGCAGCCTGTCAAGCACTGTGCCTTCACTGGCTAGAATCGCAGCGTCCCCCTTGCCGGAGAAATCGTATTCGTCGAGATCTACAGCACCGACAATGCCCCGGCGGACTCTGCCGTCTGCTTGGGTGCGTTCGACATAGACAAACGAGTCCGGGACTTCTTTTAGAAAGCCGGAAGCTGAATATTCATCCATAGCGGTGCATATTTTTTGCGCGCTTTGTGCTTCATCGAATTCGTCAAGATATGCTTCCGGGATAATCATGTTGAACGTAGAGGGGGAGTTTTTCACCCGCTCCCGGACACGATCCCAGTATTCGCGCTCGGACGAAAACTGATCGCAGGCAATCACGCTCCAGTTCTCCATGTCAATGCCCTCCGGCAGCAGGATATTGGTGGGTGTGAATACGTCTTTTTTCATTTTAAACACTCTCCTAAAAGTTGTGTGGTAAAGGTGGTTTGTCCAACTTCGACTAATGCTTATTAGGTACGGTAAGCCTTCCTAAATAACCCCTGTAATATATTTGAAAAATGTTTATTCGGGTTGATATTTTCCCTTTATTCTATAATGTACACTTTTACTACGCTTGAAACCAATCTTTTCATAGAAACCGATATTTTCTTCTGAGGTTTCAAGTGACCATTCAGAATTCGGATAATGTGTAATGCAGCGGTTTACCAATTCCCTGCCTATTCCCTTGTTTCGATATTCAGGGTCAATTACTAAATCATAGATTATTGACCTTCCAAATTTATCACTTAACACCCTTACTGCACCGATTAAGCGTTCTCTTTCCCATGCTGAAACAACAATGGTTGAATTGATAAAAGGAATGTTAAAATGTGGCAAAATATCCGGGTCACACGCAGCTTCCGAACCCGCCCAACCTGCTAAAAAAAATAAACGATGTAACTGTTCCACAGGCAAATCTTTTTTATTATCATCGTAAGTTATGTCCATTCCTTACTTCTCCTAATATTAATTTTCTTCAGTACCCGCTTTGCCCGATAGGGCGCACAGCGTTCGTCAGAACGTATAAGTGCGCCGTTGGTTTTTCTGCGTGGGTGCTTTGTAGGG
>WQVW01000146.1 GCA_009785655.1 Oscillospiraceae bacterium
TGGTTGCCGCGGCAATTGTCTACTTCGCATATAGGGGAAAGCACCCCAAAATAGAACCGGAGGCCGATGCCGAAGCGGTGCCGGAGGAGGGTGCAGAAGAGAACATGGATCCGCTGATGCAGGGGGCGGAGACAGCAGAGGTACCGAGGGATGACGAAAAGGACAGTGAAAGCGAACAGAAAAAAGAACGTGAGAAAGATGTGGCGCGATGAGCACGAAAAGGATACTTGGTATCGCGGTATTCGGTGCGATATTTTGTGCGGTTGCAATAGGCATTATGCTGATTACCATGTTTTTCAGGGGAGACAGTGTTGCCTTTGAGTTGCCCGAGATGGCGCAGCCAGCGGTGCAAACACCCAATGCAGGGGATGATAATTTAATTCACGTTGGGGTAACGCCCGAAACGGTTCAGGCGGTGATTGGTGAAACGCTTTCTCGCCCAGAGACGTACAGTCGTGACATTACCATAGAAAGCTTCTGGGAAGATGGCGGCAGGGCAGTGACAAATATCAGGACATCAGTGACCGGCGGCGCGACATCGCTAATAGTGCATCTGCCTGATGGTGCTGAGCGGCGGATTATCGTGGCGCAAGATAGGCTGTATATATGGTACGGCGGAGACAGTGTCTTTTACGAAGGACCGCTGAGCGGCGGAGACAGGGCGGCAGACGAATGGCAAATGCTGCCCACATATGAAGATGTGTTATTGCTTTCTACAGAGGATATCATATACGCAGGATTCACGACATTCAATGGGGATGATGCGATATATGTGGTGTACAGATCGCCGCTTTTTGGATTTATACGAAGGTATTATATATCAATAGAGCTGGGGCTTTTGATAGGTGTGGAAGCGTTCGATGAAACAGGTACTCGGATATACCGCATGACGGCGGGATCTACGATGGTGGGGGACGCGGATTCGTCGGCATTTATCCTGCCAAACGGAGACAGCGTGCTTTGAAGATAAGGGAATTATTTCTCCCGATGTTCTTTGAAAATGCTGTAGGCCAGGAAGCCGAGTATGATCAAAAACTCTTCGTCCCCGCTTTCGATAAACAGAAAGAACAGTAAGCCGAGTATAATGAGGTCGCTTAATTCAAGGCCGAAAGGCAGGCCGGATTCAAGGAATTTAAAACTCCCTAATCCGAACAAAGACGGCTTTTGGCGAGAATGATCGTGCGGCACCGCGTCATGGCTATCCTGCGCCGGGGACTCTTTCGGATAGAGGTCAACTATATTATTCCGAGTCCTGTCAGACGGCTCATTCATACGATACACTTTACCCGTGTTGCCGATATATCGGTTATACATTGTCCCCACCGCCTTTGAATTCAGAGAATGCCAGCCGTGCCAATCGCGCCAGCCGCGCCATATCGGTTGCTTTGTCGATTTTCTCGCGCCGATCCTCTTTTAGATAGGGTTTGACGGCGGAGATCAGGTCTGTTTTATCATTGGTGTTTGAAGAGTATTCAGCGAGCACACGGCCAATCATGCCGAACACCTTTGGATCCATATTGCCAAGCAAATCCCCCGCAGAACCCCCGCCTAGCATGGATGCGAGTGCGCCGAGATCCGGCATACCGTTGTGTTCTTCAGCGGGAGACGTGCCCTCTTTCTCTGAACCGAGTGAAGAGGAAAATGATTTTGCCATATTCATTATCTTTTCCATATCTTCGGGAGACGACAGTATTTTACTTATCTTATCTTCAAACTCGCTCATACATTTACCTCCCTCCGCTTCTTTATAAAAAAGGCGGAGCAAAAAACTTCACGGGTCTTCGGCGGATTTCAATATCAGCTTGCACTTGAATGGAACCCGGCGAAGCCCACTAAAGTTCTTTGGATTTACCTTTCTTTACACGAAAGATAAATTATTTCATCATCTTCATTATTTGATCGGCAATACGTGCGCCCTCTTCTGTTGCTAATACTTTAGAGAGTGTGTTTTTCAATGAATCTGTGTCGCCTTTCCGCATGGCGTCCATCAGGTTATCGTCACCGCTTTCCAGCATTTGCTTTACTTTTTTTCCGTCTGACGAGGCCATGATTTTGCCGAACTCATTCTTTTTGATTTTGGAACCAGCCGGGGACTTTAAAAATTCGTCCGCGACTTTTTTGAAATCGGATGCCATAATTATGATCGCTCCTCTCATAAGGCGGACATTTTGATCTGCCCTAATCTTAGTATATTCAATGCATGTCGTGAGGTGACCATGAAAATATTAGTGCTATCGGACTCACATGGTGATACATCCGCGTGTTTGCAGGCAGTGCGTCTCACCGCGCCAGAGCTTATCGTGCATCTTGGCGACTATGACAGCGACTGTGAAGCCATCTCAAAGCAGTTTGAAATACCTATTAAAGCGGTCAAAGGCAATTGTGATTTGAGATCAAATAGGTCGGATGAAGCGGAGTTCGAGGTCGCGGGCAAAAGATTTTTCATCACCTATGGACATCCGTATGGTGTAAAGACTTCTCTTGCGCGAGTCACTTTAGCCGCCCGGCAAAAGGGTGCGGATGTGCTGCTTTTTGGACATACGCACAATTCATGCTATGATATAATAGACGAGATGGTGCTTGTCAATCCGGGAAGCATCGGCGGTTACAGGACGCAAACAGGCGAAAAAACATACGCCGTCCTTGAAATCAAGAACGGCGCGGTGTTGTGTGAGATTAAATCATTATAATATCTTGCAGTGCTATACAAGCCTGTAATTACGCAGAGATACTGGACTACAGCGAAAAATCTTCTTTTGTGAATCCGGAGTTTTTAAGCCGCGGTCCTGTATGCGGCACACGCTTTGTCGGTTCATAGATGAAGTGTACGCAATAGCCGTGGCTGGCCATGATCCCGCGTTTGCGGCAGGCGATTTCGCCGCATCCTAAATCCTCACCGTGACGGCAGTACGCACAACAAGGCTCAATATTACTGTCAAATAACATCTGCTATCACCCTTTCGTGCGCACTATACCATGAGCGAAACGGATGGTATAGTGATGTCGCGTGGCGCGTTTTGCATCACGGATAAAGTTTCTATATTAAAGATTGCATTGCAATCATTATACCATGTATAATGGGCTATCACAATATTATTTTTCAGGGGGTTTTCAGTCATGTCAATTTTTGACCAATTATTCAATCCGCTGTCAGCAGAATTGCCGGACAGCCAAGCGTATCTTGCGCGAATCGGGATGGGGACTGTACAAAAGCCGGACAAAGAGACATTGGACGCACTGATACTCGCACATCAGCGGAATGTTCCGTTTGAAAATCTGGACGTCTATGACGTTGGCGGAGATATACCGATCGACATTCCATCGCTTTTTGACAAAGTGGTGACCCGTCGCCGCGGTGGATATTGTTTTGAGCTGAATGCCGTATTCATGGCGTTGTTAGAGAGTCTGGGGTATGATTGCTACCCCATCGCTGTCAGGGTGTTGATGGGGGCGACACGCGTGCTGCCTATTTCGCACCGGGCGATTGTGGTGACCATTGACGGCGTGAGATACTTTGCCGACGTTGGGTTCGGCGGACCATCCCCGCAAAGTGCGTTGCTGCTTGATGACTTGGGTGAGCAGCCATCCGGCACCAATGTGTTTGTACTTGAAAAAGACCATCCGCAAGGCACCATGTTATACAGGCTTGTAGACGGTGAGAAAGAGACGGTTCTGCTGTTCCACGAAACACCGGCAGACCCAGTGGACTTTATTGCGTTGAACGAATATCAATCAAAAAACAAAACTTCTGGATTCGTGATGGGGCGTATGCTCAATAAAGTCACAGAGACTGGCAATATAACACTGAACGCGAACGTGTTGAAAATCAACACAACCGGTGGCGAACCTGTTGAAAAAACGATTGAAACGGAAGATGAACTCCGTCGCGCATTGGCAGAACATTACGGACTTATGGTTGATTTTCCGTTGAAGATGGATCAATAATCTGCCGGCCTGTCTCGCAGAGATATTCGATACAGCAGCCGGGGCAGGCGGGTTTTCTTGCCGTGCAAACCGCCCGCCCGTGCAGAACCAAGCGGTGACAGAAATCGGACGATTTATCACCCGGCAGGATCGCACGCAGTTCATTTTCGATTTTTACCGGGTCTTTTGTATTGACCAGGCCGATTCTGTTTGACAGCCTGATGCAATGCGTATCCACCACGACGGCAGGCTTTTTGTATATGTCGCCCAGCATCAAGTTGGCTGTTTTCCGGCCAACACCGGGCAGCCGCAGAAGATCTTCCATAGTATCCGGCACTCTGCCGCCAAAATCGGACAGCAACAATCCCGCGGCCATCACAATGTCGCGGGATTTTGTTCTGTAAAAACCGCAGGAATGGACAATATCCTCAATGTCGGATATATCTGCTGCGGCGATTGCTTCCAGCGTTGGATACCGGCCAAAGAGTGTGGGAGTTACTGTATTTACCCGCGCATCAGTACACTGCGCCGCCAGCCGCGCAGCGAAGAGCAGCTCATAGTCCTTTTGATAGTTGAGTGCGCACAGCGGCTCCGGATAAGCGTCTTCAAGACGCTTTATGAGTTCGGGTATCTTTTCAGTGTTGAACATAGAAGCCTCCGAAAA
>WQVW01000147.1 GCA_009785655.1 Oscillospiraceae bacterium
GGCATAGACGCCTTGCGCGAAAGTGTGATAGAGTGCGTGATCAAGCCTGTGATACCGGCAAATCTTATCAAAAAGGACACGAAGCTGTTTGTCAATCCGACAGGCAGGTTTGTGACCGGCGGCCCGGCAGGGGACTCCGGACTCACAGGGCGGAAGATTGTCGTCGATACCTACGGCGGATACGCGTCCACCGGCGGCGGTGCGTTTTCGGGGAAAGATCCGTCAAAAGTTGACCGCAGTGCCGCTTACATGGCCAGATATGTGGCGAAAAATGTCGTGGCGGCAGGACTTGCGCGTGTGTGTCAGGTGGAACTGGCTTACGCCATCGGCGTGGCGCAACCGGTATCCGTGTTTGTGGATACCAGGGGTACCGGGGTATTCCCGGATGAGAAAATTGCCGGTATATTAAAAGAAGCATTCGACTTCAGGCCGTCAAAAATAATCCAAAAGCTTGACCTGCTGAGACCGATTTACAAAAAAACCGCCGCATACGGCCATTTCGGAAGGGAAAACGAAGGATTCACATGGGAAAAGCTTGATGCGGTCGAGACGCTGAAGCGTTATCTGTAAGCGATGAGAGATGAAAAAAATGCGGGGAACAAGCGTCCGCCTATTAAAAGACATATAGATCCATACAATCGTGATGTGCGCGATTCCGAAGAGGACAGCGGCATAATAGAAGGGCGCAATGCCGTGATTGAAGCGTTGCGCGCCGGAGTGAATATTAACAAAGTTTTCATCGCAATCGGAGAAACGGATGGCGCGTTGAAACACATCGCGGCAGCGGCACGAGAGGCCGGGGCAGTGGTGACAGATGCTGACAGACGCAAACTGGATGCCATGAGTCGTACACGTGCGCATCAGGGCGTTATTGCGGTGGCTGCCTGCGCTGAATATGTCGCAGTGAGCGATATTTTAGCAATCGCCAGACAAAAAGGCGAAAACCCTTTGGTTGTAATATGCGATGAGATTTCCGATCCGCACAATCTGGGCGCAATCATCAGGACGTGTGAGGCTGTTGGGGCGCATGGAGTGATTATCCCGCGCCGCCGCAGTGCTGGGCTGAATGCAACCGTTGCAAAAGCGTCAGCCGGTGCTGTGTATCATACGGCGGTGGCGCGTGTGCCAAATCTTCGGGCGGCGATTATGGAACTGAAGGAAGCCGGTCTATGGGTGTTTGGGGCGACTGCCGGGGGTGAAACATCTCTGTGGCAGGCGGATTTAACAGGCAATACGGCGATTGTAATCGGTGCTGAAGGCGCTGGAATCAGCCGGCTGGTTGGGGAAAGCTGCGACTTTCATGTAAATATACCAATGTTGGGCAAAATGTCGTCTCTGAACGCGTCCGTATCTGCGGCAGTGTTTTTATATGAAGCGGTGAGACAGCGGCGCGGCGGAGTCTAAGAATATTTCTGGTTATGCAAACAAACTCCATAAGGAGGGAACATGTATGGCGAATGACAACATACAAAGCGATATCAGTTCGGATCACTTTACGCTGGAGTCCATTCTGGCAGAGTTCAAAAGCTCTGCGTTTATCGACGGCGATAAAAAAACGCCGCCGGAAATTCTGCATGAGCAAGCTGAAAGAATCATTATGGAGGAAAGCGGGAGTATAGAGTCTTCTGCATTGCTCACGTCAGAAACTGCAGAAAAAGCTGCGTTTCCAGACGATTCATATGCAGGTGACACAGCACATTCCGCGCCGCCTGAAATGGATTCACTGCCGAAGGAATCGGAACCTTTTGCAGATGTCGCACCGCCAGAACCTGAAGCTCAATCCAAGGAAGCATTAAAGCTTCAAGACAAAGTTTATACGGAGACAGACGAGGATGAGCTGTTTTTTGAGAACTTTCGTTATTCCGATCCGGAACCTCAGGACGAAATAGTGCAAGAGGTTGAGCGGGCAATTGAACGCGAACTAGATTATGGGGAAGAAACCAGCGCAGTATTAAAAAAAGGATTTGGATTGTTCAATTCAAAGCAGCGTGACGATGTTGAGGAATTTCAGGCGGAACAGGAAGCAGTATTTGAAGAGCCGGAGTTGAAGCATGCGGCGAAACGGTTTGCAGAAGCATGCAACTCGATATCTCTCAGATGTCTGTCGGCACTTGTTATTTCGCTGATTATGGCGTTTTTGACGTTTGCGGTTGAAGCGAATCCAGATATCATATTCCCATTCGGCATCGGACAAAACCGGGCGGCGGTTATAGGTCTTCTGATGGTTTTGCTGTTAGTTGTTATGATGTTGCTGGCAGATTTACTTATCCGGGGATTTAGAGCTATTTTAAAAGGAGAACCTAATGCGGAAACGCTTATGTTGTTCTCATGCGCATTTTCGCTTATATCCGGTGCTTTCACGATAATCAGGGGAGACGCAGGCATCAATTCGCTGCCGTATTGTGTTGTATCAGCCTTTTCACTTTCGTTTGCGGCATTTGGTGAAAAATATCATTTACGTGCGATCACTGATTCTTTGAAAACTGCCTCCGGCTCTACTGAGCCGTATGGTGTATTTGCTGAATATGGCGAGAATATTGACAAAACGATATTGAAGAAGGCACATGGCAGAGTCGATGGGTTTTACAACAATCTCATGCATCCTGATATCGGCGAAACATTGTATCGTTTTGCCACGCCGATCCTGCTTGCGGCGGCACTGTCTTTCGCGGTGCTGACGGCAGTGGTGCGCGGACGTGGGGAATATTTTCTGCACATACTTTCAGCGATGCTTGCGGCCGCGGCACCTTTCTCTGTACTGCTTGCGGTTGCCGTTCCGTTTGGCAGCATCGCGAAAGCGATCCGCAAATCAGGCGCGGCCATTGCTGGGTGGGGCGGTGCCGATGATATCTGCTATACAGACGGCGCGTGTGTGACTGATGATGACCTCTTTCCGCCGGGGACAATTACACCTAACGGGGAAAAGACATTTGAAGATGTGAATTTTGAAAAAGCACTGCGTTACACGGCTAGTTTGATTATTGCGTCCGGCTCAGGGCTCTCGCGTGTTTTTGCGGACATGCTTAAAAAGCATGGGTACAGCATGATTCAGGCGGAGGAGTTCTCTCCATATGAGGGCGGCATCAGCGCCGTGGTTAACGGGGAGCGTGTAATGACAGGCTCGGCGGCGTTTATGAATCTGCTTGGCATCAGGGTGCCGGATGACGTGAATTTAAAGAATGTGGTGTTCACTGCGGTAAACGACAGACTGATTGCGATGTTCGCCGTCAATTATGTGCCTACAAACTCAGTGCAAAACGCGTTGGTTTCGGTCATGAAATGGCGGATCAAACTATTCTTAGCGGTGCGGGACTTCAACATCACGCCGCTGATGTTAGAGCAGAAATTCAAAGTTTCGCTTGAAGGGATTGAATATATCCCAGTGCAGAACTCATACACGATATCAGACTTAGACGGTGAAGGCGAAGGCCGTATCGCGGCGATTCTAACGCGGGAGGGATTCGGCCCATTTGCGGAAGTGGTGACTTGCGGCAGAATATTAAGAGTCACGGCACGTGTTGCCACGATCGTTTCGATCATCTCAGCCGCATTTGGTGTGCTGATGATGTTCTATATGTTCTGGATGGGCGCGATAGTATCAGCCCGCCCGGGGAATCTGCTACTGTTTATGCTGTCAATGCTGGCCGCCGTGCTGGTAATCTGCGGCTATGCAAAATTTAGGAAATAGAGAACAGTCCTGTCGGCATTTATACTAATATGCGAGGTCGAAAATGAGCATAATAAATGCATTTGATGCAGCGTCCGAAGCGATAATAGAACCGGAACGGCTTGCACAAAAAATTGAAAATTTCCCGGAAATTGCAGTTGCGACGTTTGATGATAAGATTATAGATTTTGTTAAAAGTCGCCCTGATGCGGAAATAATAAGCGACATGCACAAGTCGCATACAAGGCATATTTACAATATTGAACATAAGAATAAAGCAATAGCAGTATATCAGACACTGTGCGGTGGGGCGGCGTCTGCGGCATTATTAGAATTGATGATCGCAAAGGGCGCGAAAAGATTTGTGTTTTTCGGCACTTGTGGAACGCTTGACAAAGATGTTTCAAGCGGTAATTTTATAGTGCCGATTGCGGCATATAGAGACGAGGGAACGAGCTATCATTATTTAAAAGCAGATGATAATTATGTTGAAGTCAAAACTGCGGATAAACTTTCACAGATCATGCGAGAGTTGAAGTTGCCGCATAAAAAGGCCAAAACGTGGACGACCGATGCCGTTTTTCGGGAAACACGGAATAATATGATCAGCCGCAAGAATGAGGGTTGTTTGACAGTGGAAATGGAATGTGCTTCGATTATGGCGGTGGCACTATTCAGAGGCGTTGAGGTTTACCAATTTCTCTATGCAGAGGATAATCTTGATAGTTCAGATTGGGAGCGTAGAAATAGAATTGTGACCATGGATACAAGAGAAAAATATTTAAATATCGCACTAAATATTGCAAGCATGATTTAATAATTAACTTGGAATATCGCTTACATAAGATTTCTCAGCTGAAAAACGGTGCGCCGGGATGGCGGATTTTTTGAAAACACACTATTGTAATTTCATTCA
>WQVW01000148.1 GCA_009785655.1 Oscillospiraceae bacterium
GGGTGTAATTACATCATTCAGCATCCCCTCAAAAATCCCGCCGACTGCTGTGATAGGCGTTTTTAGCTCGTGGGAAGCGGCTGAAAAGAAATACCGTTGGTTCTCCTCCATCTGTTTTACACGTGCAATCTCGGTTTCCAACTGATAGACCGTAGACTTCAATCTGCTGTACATCGCATATACATCTTTGGACAGCTGGCCGATTTCATCGCTGCGTTTTTTCGGCGGGTCAACAGGCAAGAGTAGCGACATCATGTGCGTGTCGGCAGATACCTTTTGTATTGGCTTCGCAATTCGCCGCGCAAAGAAAAACGCAGCAAGTAGGCTGACAAGCGTAATAAGACCGAAAACCCATGCCGCCCCTCCTAGAATCTCTCTATAGATTGAAACTCCTGAAAGCGAGCCGTTTACTTGTAGATGCAAACCGTTTTCTAAAGGGAGAAACGCACTCTGCCGCATGATCTGAAATCTCTGAACAGGCAAATCATTGGTGTCGCCGGATATAATTTCTACAGTTCCGTTTGGGATTTCAGTTCCCCCGGAAATTTCAATTATTCCGATGTTACTTATATTATTTGCAAAACCATCGGTTTGAAATAAAATCTCTCCATCCTCGCTCAAGAGCCTTAATTCCAAAGAAGTGTTCCATCTATGAAAATCTTCCGTGAGTGCAATGATTTCATCTGTTGTTTCCCCTTGGGTCTGTTCCACAAAACCCATTAGAGTTTCGGAAAACTGTTGCTGCTGCGTTAGTGCGATGGTGGATTGTATTTGATTTGAGAAAAGCAAGAACATACCGCCGATGACGAATAGTAAAATCAACATGGTGTATAAAAAGACTTTGCCAAAAATACCGAAAAATCTTCTCTTAATCATCATTTTCCACCTCCAAACAATATCCAACGCCCTTGATTGTCCGTATCATGCCGGAGGGCAGCTTATCCCGCAGTTTCTTCATGCTGGCGTGGATAATGCCCTCATTACCATCAAAATCATAACCCCAAATGCGTGTAAGCAGGGTTTCGTGGTTGATGATTTTTCCTGCATTGCGTCCAAATAGTTCTAAAATTTCATACTCTTTTGGCGTAAGCGTTATTTTTTCGCCGTCATATTCCGCGCCGTATGTTTCGGGAAACAATACGAGTTTACCTGCCTGTATTTCTTTTTTTAACGCTCCGCTGCGCCGCAGTAGGGCTTCGGCGCGTTTGACAAGTATCTGCATGGAAAAAGGCTTCGTCACATAATCGTCCGCTTGGTTATTGAAGGCCTGTAGTTGATTCTCATTATCTGATAGTGCAGTCATCATCAAAACAGGTGTATCACGGATTTGCCGAAGTTCTTTTAGAAGTGCCTGTCCGTTTGTTCCGGGGAGCATGATATCGAGTATGATTAGCTGGTATGTTTTGTCGTAAAGCAAACTCAGCGCATCATCGCCGTTGGCACAAGTATCCACAAGCCATCCTTCTCTGCGTAGGAATTTACAAACCATATCTTGTATTATCGCATCGTCCTCAACGACTAAAATATTGATATTCACTCGTATCACCACCTTATATGACATTGTACCGCCGCAATCTAACTCTAATCTAACATTATACAGGAAACAACAAAATTTAGCTATTAAGCAGAAAGAAATTAAACAGCGAATCAAATACATTCACATATCGAAAGTGGACAGCAAGCATAGGATATAGCCAGTCAAATCAGGGTTGATATTTGCTTACACCTTCAACGAATAAAAGGCATCAAAAAAGCCCCTGCAAATTTTTGCATGAGCCTTTTATCAATAGAAATGCGCCTTTGTTTTGGTCTTTATAGTTACTAAATCTTGCCTATAACAGCTTGTGATTGCTTGCGCTTACTTCGTTGAAACCCTATAATGCGGGTTTTAGACACATGCAATAAGTTAGCAAAAGTTGTTTAATCTGTTGTACAATTAATTTTCCATCTGTTTGCCCAAAAATGCGGCGATCGTCTGTGCGAGCTTATACTCAACTTCGCCGACCTGTTTGTCTCCCTCTGAGAAGAACACAACGCAACCCAGCACATCGCCCTCTGACAGAATCGGTGCTGCGGTTTCGATGACATATTTGTCGTTCCCGTCCGTCATTGGAATGCCGCGTTCACCGCTTTTCCGCTGGTATTGACGGCGGCCTTCCATCAACTGTTCAAGTTCGTTACTGATATGTTTGTCGGAAAGTTCTCGCTTCGGCACGCCGCAGACGGAAATATACGTATCCCTGTCAGATACGGCGGCGAAGCATCCCGCGGTTTTGTACATAGTTTCGCACAATTGGCCGGCGGAATCCGACCATTCTCCCATCGGGGAGTATTTTTTAAAAATGACTTCCCCATCTTTTTCCGTATATATTTCAAGAGGGTCTCCCTCACGAATCCTCATGGTGCGGCGGATCTCCTTTGGGATAACTACACGCCCCAAATCATCGATCCTGCGCACTATTCCGGTTGCTTTCATATCATGTGGCCTCCAATTTCGGTTTTTACAGCATTAGTATCTTCAGTATTATTTTGTATATTCAGATATTAATGTATTTACCGCATATTGGCACCGTGATTTTTCAAGCTAGTTTCCGCGCCGCTCGGCCCTGACTTTAATCAGCTCCGCCGCGATGCTTACGGCAATTTCCTCCGGCGTATCGGCCTCAATCGGAATGCCGATTGGGGAGTATACAGCATCTAATTCGGTCTGCGTATATCCGTCGGCGAGCAATCGCTCATATATGCTTTCGCGTTTTCTGCGGCTGCCGATCATGCCGATATATCCGGCACCGGTTCGTATGGAATGCCGCAGGACAAGCTCGTCATGCTTATGTCCGCGCGTGACAATGACGATATAGCTATCCGAATTAAATTCAATATCGCTAAACGGCAAGCCCATGGATTCCGGCACAAGTATTTTGTCAGCGTCCGGGAAGCGTTCCCGATTTGCAAATTCCTCTCGGTCGTCCACGATAACCGTGCCGAATCCGACAGTGTGCAGCACATGTGCCAGCTTCTGTCCGCAGTGCCCCGCGCCAAAGATGTAGGCGATGCCATCGGTGCCAACGCGATGGAGAAACACATCATGATTTTCAAGCTGTGTAAACACGTCATACCCGTTGTGCCGCGATTGCATGGCGTGGAGGACGTCGGGATAAAATCCGTCAGTCCCTAGCGGTTCACCCTCCGGCGAAAGCAGACACTGGCTGCGATAAACGGCGGCGGAGTCAGCCCCCGGCAGCACCGTCACAAGCTGGGCTTGCATGCCTGATTGCAATGCGGATTTCAGTGCCGTGAAGAACACCAGATTACCGGGGTGATCACAGTCGATGTAGTCCATAAGCACGGTGGCTTGTCCGCCGCAGATCATGCCAACAGCGACGGTGTCATTCCCGTCGAGTACAATCTCAATCACCCGCGGGCGTTTTGTGTTAAAAACCGCCGGTGCGGCGTTGATAATGCCGCCCTCAAGAGAACCGCCGCCCACGGTGCCTAAGATACTGCCGTCACTCAAAATAAGCATACAAGCACCTTCGCCACGCGGGACAGAACCGCTGCTTTGCAGAATGGTTGCCTGGACAAAACGCTTGCCCGATTCCAGGAGCTGTATCGCGTCATCACATATCTGTTTCACGTTATCTTACCCTCACTTCAAAAATATCTTTATATCCAATGCCATGTTGTGTTTCAAGCGCGTCCAAAATTTCCTGTGCTTTCCCGATACGCCGTTTTACACGATGGATTGCCTCTATATCATCTGTCGGGATTTGCGACAGAATTTTTTGCAGTGTATCTTCCAGCCGGACAAGCTTTCCGCGGCGGCAGAGTTTATCAGCCAAATATAGCAGTTCCCGCTCAGTGATCTTCGTGATCGGCTCGTCCGGCAAGTCCATATGATCTCTGATCAGAACCGCCGCCTTTGGGTATCCTTTTTGCAGCAGAAGCTTCATTCCCGCGATTTCGTGCGCAGGCTCCATGCGGCAGATATCGTGCAGCAAGCAAGCTGATTCCAAAAGCACGACATCCAGATTGCCCATCGCTTTTGCGATTTTGATGGCAACCTCAGCAACGTCTTCACCATGAGAGACTATGTCCGGCGGCGTGTTGAGTTCCGCCAACAGTGCAAGGCTCTGCGCGCGATCCGGGTAACCGGGAGAACCTAAATGTGTCAGCAAATCCGCATAATCCTCCGGCGAGTCCATGTCCAGCAGAAAACCCGGGTCGTTTATCTCCACTTCCAGTGTTGGCAACGGGCGGAGGAAACCTTTCAGCCCATCCACCCCGTTGTGGGATAGTAAGCCATCAAGAAACGTGGCTGGGATCAACGGCGGGTGCCCGCGCTGTCTGTTAAGTTTCGGGCGTGTGACGGAAGACTTGCCTGTCTTTTCAAATTCGCCGATCAACGTCAAAAGCGTATCGGGAGAGACTGCGCAGCAGTCTGACGGCAACAGGAAAAACCCGTCTATATCCCGCGGCAATGCCTGCGCACCCGCGTGAACAGAGGAGAACATGCCGTCTTTGAAACGTTCATTATGAACAAGGCGGACGTGCGGGTCATTGTTTCGTGTAAAAA
>WQVW01000149.1 GCA_009785655.1 Oscillospiraceae bacterium
TGTTCTGCGTGTGAGCGTGTTGTCTATACGCGCACCCAGTGCCGCCATTGCGGCTTCCAACTGACCGCCTTCGCGCAGCACATCAAGTGCCGCGTCCGTCGTCACACAATCGGACAATCGCGCCAGCGTCTCCAGATTTGCACCTGCTGACAGGGCGCAGGCGATCAGCGTTTCGATACGCCCGTCACCATGCGATGAGTGCGTGTTTGTCGCGCCGATACCGAGTTTAACCAGCTTGCCGATATGCCCGATAATCAAAATTTGCCGAAAGCCTAACTCCACAGCGGCGTCTATCGCGTCACCCAGAAAGTTTGAACATTTCACACGCGGCGCGGAATCAAGTCTCAGCGACGTGTGGGCAAACGCACCGCCGAAATTTCCGATCGTAAGCACAATCGCATCATGCCCTGCGGCGGCGAGCATGTTTATCTCCAGCCGCAGTGTGTCTATAAGTGCCTTGTGGCTCATCGGTTCGACGATGCCGCTTGTGCCGATGATTGACAGGCCGCCAATGATCCCCAAATGCGCGTTAAACGTGCGCTGGGCGAGTGCTGTTCCGTTCGGTATCGACACGATGATAGATATGCCGCCGGAATATCCGGCGATTTCACAAACGTCTGTCACTGCTTTTTCTATCATCTTGCGCGGGACTGAGTTTATCGCCGCCGCGCCGACAGGCTGATCAAGTCCCGGTTTTGTGACACGCCCGATTCCCTGCCCGCCGTCGATTGTAACACCGCGCGCGATTCGCCGCGCTTCGGCAAAGACGAGAATGCCGTTTGTGATATCCGGGTCATCTCCGCTGTCTTTTTTTACTGCGCAAATGACACTGTCTTTATTGCGCTGACACTCCGCAATATCAAGTGACAGCACCGTGCCGGACGGGGTATCAATGGTCACGTGTGAAACATCCTCATCGCGCAGCAGGCTGAGTGCTGCCGCTTTCGCAGCGGCAGCGGCGCAGCTCCCCGTTGTATAGCCGCATCGCAGAAATTTTTGATCCTTATATTTTGTGAGTTCCATAGTTATACACCTGACATTTTTCGCATAAGAAAAAATCCACAGCACATGGCCGTGGATTTTATAAATACACCACAAGCTCATGTTCTTCGGTATGCGCAAAAAACATGAAATTGGTATCCCGACTATAACGGTAACGCACTTGTGAGGGATTTTCACCCTGCTTCCCCATTTCATTATTGACTTGTCATTAGCATTATGCCTCTTTTTGCTTCCTTTGTCAAGAAAAAGTAAGCAAAAATACTGTGGCGTTCTAAAAGGGCATTTGTGCGAAGACAGATAAAATAGCCTCACAACATCAACTGCTGTCAGACTATTCCCGCAGCACGAACCCTAATTGTATGCGTGGAGATATAGACACCCAGGTAACGAGAAGCCCGGGTATTTCAACAAAAAAGTCCCCTTGAAGCGCAAGTTTTGCTTCAAGGGGATGGCAGCGGGAGAAGGATTTGAACCCTCACATACGGAGTCAGAGTCCGCTGTGCTACCATTACACAATCCCGCTTCAACGCTTGGGAGATTATATATTCATTCCACGCACTTGTCAAGATGTTTTCGAGAGGTTCCCCATAAGGCACGGCGATGCTGTTTTGTGGGGACAAACGGCCGTCCATCCCCACAAAGCGGATGCCCGGATGCTAGCCCAACAATCTGCCTAAATCAGCGTAAACATTCGGCACAGTGCCGACGATCACCGTCTCCGCGATGGCAACTTCCGTCGTCACGATCGTGCTTTCCCTGTCGCCCGGGATTATGATGTCGATCTCCACCAAAATTTCAAGCATGATGACATGTCTGGTTTGATTGATCCCCTCCGATGAAAACGCGTTGGTAAACCGTGTCTCGACATTGGTAACCGATTGTATCCTAACCGGGACTCTGGGGCCGCGGCCTAATAATATCATGCCGCCAATAGCGTTCCCAATCGGTATCGCCATATTCGCGTCCACCACGTTTTCTACGTTATCGACCACGTTGTTCGATATCCGGGTCTGCAAAATGTTAATCAGTGCCGCATTTGTCACCAGTGCGTTGATGCTGCCGGTTTGATCCCGTTCAAACGACACGAGCCGGTGATAGTCCAGATTGCCGTCCTCAATTTCTTCTGCAATGGCATTGTTGATTGCGCGGATAACAAACTCCCTGGCTTCACTGCGTGCAAGCATAGCGATCACCGGCCGGACTCTTGACGCCGAGTACGCGAAGAGTGCAAAGATCAGCACGAATACAACAAGCAGTTTAATCAACGCCCGATGCCCGCGTGTGAATGAACGTCCACGCCGCATGAACACGCGCGGCAAGCGGGTTGGCCTTCTTCTCATCATCCGGATACGCATAGACATACCACCTCTCGTACTATCTCTATGCAAGCGATCAGGCAATCATGTGTGGACAACCTTGTGGGCAAGTGTGGATTCCACAGGTTTGTCCACAGGAAAAGGCGTGTTTTACCGGTTCAAGACGTTCGATTTTCAGACTTACAGCGTTTCGATTATCCGACGTCCAGACGTTCGATTTCCGAAACCTATATATATTAATATTATATATAACGGAAATATAAAGACTCATTAAAGAAAGAACAAGTGATTTCTTTCGTTCTTTCGGAACAACGTTTTTTAAAATTTTGTTCCCGCCTATTGTGTTTTGGTGTCCGAGTCAGTATACTGCGGAGAAATACGATTGAAAGGCGGACGGTTTGATTATGCGTGACAGCTACTTCTACCCCTCTGATCACGAGGCGTTTGAATTCATCATGGTTCCAAAGGCACTTTATGAGGATGCGCATTATAAGGGGCTGCCGTCCGGTTGTGTCATCCTGTACAGTTTGATGCTCAATCGCGTGAGTCTGTCGCAGCAGAACAACTGGTTTGACGAACAATTGCGGGTATATATCTTCTTCACTATTGCCGAAATCATGAAAATATTCAGCTGCGCCCGCGAGAAAGCGGTCACCATGCTGGAAACGTTGCAGCTGATTGGACTGGTCGAGAAAAAACGGCAAGGCCTTGGCAAGCCGAATCGGCTGTATGTGAAGAAGTTTAAGGGGTGCGTTCCATCGCACTCGCGGCGAGCATGATGCCCAGCTTCCCGGATTCAAATGTGATTCCGCCTTGCAGATACGCCCGGTATGGTTCACGCAGCGGGGCATCGGCAGAGAGTTCTATTGACGCGCCTTGGATAAACGCACCCGCGGCCATGATGACGGGGCAATCGTACCCCGGCATGTCCCATGGCTCCGGCGTGACAAATGAGTCCACCGGCGCACCCATCTGAATACCGCGGCAGAACTTCTGCAACAGCTCCGGCGAGCCGAGTTCTACCGTTTGAATGATGTCAGATCGCATATCCTGTGAGCCGGGCGACGTTTTATAGCCCAACAGCTCAAACAATCTTGCACAGAACACGGCGGTTTTCATCGCCTGCGCCGTGACGTGCGGAGCCATAAACAGGCCTTGGAACAGCAATCTGTTGACCCCAAGCGTCGCACCGCACTCCGCACCGATGCCGGGCGCAGTCAGCCGGAAAGCCGCCGCTTCTACCAGGTCTTCCCTGCCCGCGACGTATCCGCCGGCGGGCGCGATGCCGCCGCCGGGATTTTTAATCAGCGAACCCGCAATCAAATCCGCGCCGACGCTGCCCGGTTCAATTGTCTCGGTAAATTCGCCGTAGCAGTTGTCCACGATTACGGTGAGATTTCTACGATGCGCGATGTCAACGATCTGGCCAATCTCCGCCACGGTCAACGCCGGACGCTGGGAATATCCGCGTGAACGCTGGATAAATACGGCACTGACACTGTTGTCCGCGTCAATCGCTTGCGCAATCGCGGCAAAATCCGGCTTTCCGGCCGCATCAAGCGCCACTTGTGAGTATAGTATGCCATACTCGCGCAGTGAACCCCTGTGAACCCCTGTGATGCCGATCACTCCGCGCAGCGTGTCATACGGCGCGCTGGTTGCCGACAGCAGCGTATCCCCGGGGCGCAGTGCCGCGAACAATGCCGCTGTGATCGCGTGCGTACCGTTGACAAATCCGGCGCGAACCAACGCTGCGTCAGTGCCCATCATATCGCCGTACAGCTGATCCAGCACCTCGCGCCCTCTGTCATTGTATCCATAGCCGGTTGTTTCGTTAAAACAGACATCCGACACCCGCCGATGCTGGAACGCGCCGAGGACTTTTTCCGTGTTCATCTGCGCGATGTCGTCGATCAGCGCAAACTGCGGCGCGATATCTATCATTGCTTGCGCTGATAGGTTGCGCACGTTGTTTGAAATGTTCATAAATTGCCAACTTTCAATGAATTTCCGGCGACAAAACACCCGACTGGAGCGCCAGCCGCCCTCTTTGATAAAAAGGGTTGAGGACGAGAGACGGGGGTGGTTGCAGGGGTGACCGGGGCTGCCGTCCGCGGACGGTCGGGGGTGACCGTCCCTACAGGGGCGTCACTGCCCCGCAACAAACAGCCGCACAAGTTTTAAAACCGCTTCCATGTCCGATATCTTCGCCACGCATGACGGTGAGTGCAGGTTCCGTGTGGGGATCGCAA
>WQVW01000150.1 GCA_009785655.1 Oscillospiraceae bacterium
AAGATCTCTATCATTCATAATAAAACACCTGATTTCATGATTGAATATGTTATTTTATGCGCATTATCCCAGAAAGTCAATACAGAGTACGTTTATTATCAAACTGCTGGTTTTACGAAAATTCCAAAATTTTCAATATCTCTGCTTCCCAATCCGGGTTATTGATCCTTATCCAGCTTCGGAACTGGTCAAGCATGAAATATCCGTTGCTCGCAATATCTATATATAACACACTTGACGGGCCAACACCGTCAGAAAATCCGGCAGTAATGGTGAATCTGTTCGATGAAACCGGAGTGATAAGCGTCCTACCTCTGAACGTACGCGTAAAACTATTGTCCAAAATAAACGCTTTCAGCATTTCTATTTGCTCCGCATTTAATACGTATTCAGTATGTGTGAATGCCGAATCTACACGCATTCCCGTTCCATCATCGGCGAGTGTTTGTGTCACAGTCGTTTGCCTGACCTGCACCCAGTCTGCAGTACGGAGGTCAGCTATCTCGTTAATCGCCCTCCCGGGAATACGGAAATAAGCAAACACAGCAACAGCGATGATCAACAACGCCGCGATGGTGATGATTAGTTTTTTACGCTTTCCCATTTTGCACCTCCGATCTTTTTTCTGCCTCTATTTTCATGATTGAACATGTCATTTTATGGCGTATCATCGCGGAAAGTCAATAGTTTGATCTACAACGCTACCTCTCAACCCATTCTTCATGCAAAATAGCATATACAAATCTATCGCACCATTCGTTATTAAGCGCGCTATTTCCCAACTGGGTTTTAACAAAATGAGCTTCACGCCGCATACCGATGCGCTCCATAATTTTATACGAAGCATGATTTCTTGCATTGCAGCCCGCAGTGATACGGCGAAGATTGAGAATATCAAACCCAAGTTTTAACATAGTTCTTCCGATTTCAGTGCCATACCCCTGTCTCCAATAATTACGATGCACAGTCCAGCCCAACTCAGGATTGTCAGACAAGCGGAATAATGAGGCGGCACCAATCAGCGTATCATCATCCTTTAAAACAGCTGCATACTCATAGTTAGTGCAATCATCCGACTCTGCGTTAGTAATTGCCCAATTCAAATAGTCACGGACTTCCGCCTCGCTTCGCGGTTCTCCACGGCGATATTTCATATTATCGGCATTATTAAGCCAGTCAAAAACAACCAGGAAATCGTCCTCATTGAATTTGCGATATGCAAGCCGTTCAGACTCAAGTTCAATAAACTTCATTTTCACCAACAGTCCTCAACCCATAAACTGCTCTATCGCTTTATTCAGCGCGTCCAATGCCTCGGCATCGTTTGCGGCGTCTGCGACGCAGTGTTCGATGTGATCCTTCAAAATCAGCTTTGCGGTGCTGCCGATGGCGGCCCTCACAGCGGCAAGCTGGGTCAACACTTCGGCGCAGTCGCGGCCGTCCTCGACCATGCGTTTGACTGACTCCAGATGCCCTGCGGCGCGTGCGAGCCTGTTGACAACCGCCTTTGTCTGTGTATGCGGATGACTATGCCCATTGTGGTCATGATGATCAGACATCGGCACCACCTCACTTTTATTTATTATCATAAATAATAACATATCGAGCCATGTATTGCAATTGCGGCCTAATCATTATATTATAAGGGTAGTTCTTTGGCGAAAGGGTGGGGAAACCATGCAATACAGAATCAATCCCAAAAACGGCGATGCGATATCGCAACTGGCACTGGGTTGTATGCGGCTCCCGCGCCGGGGCGGCAGAATCAATCAAGAGCAGACAAACGCACTTGTCGCCGCCGCCATTGAAAACGGGATCAATTATTTTGACACAGCGTATATCTATCCCGGCTCTGAAGAAGCCCTCGGCAAAGCACTCGCCGCCGTTGGGAAGCGTGAGGATGTAAAGATCGCAACCAAGCTTCCGCACTTTTTATGCCGAAAACCGGAAGATTTGGACAGAATCTTCTCCACACAGCTGGCTCGACTTCAAACAGATTATATTGACTACTACTTCATACATATGCTCGGCAACGTTGAATCTTGGGAACGTTTGAAGTCATACGGCATTGAAGAGTGGATAGCACAAAAACGCGCCGATGGCAAGATCCGGAATCTCGGCTTCTCATTCCACGGCGGGAAATCGCAGTTTTTGCAGTTGCTTGACGTCTATGACTGGGATTTCTGCATGGTGCAATACAACTATTTTGACGAAAACGATCAGGCGAGCGCATCAGGGGTTCAGGCGTCTTATGCGCTGGGACTGCCTGTATTCGTGATGGAACCTCTGCGGGGCGGCCTGTTGGCAGATGGGTTGCCGAAAGACGCGGCCGCGCTGTTCCGCGCCGCAGACAAAAACCGCTCCCCCGCCGAGTGGGCGCTGTTATGGCTGCTCAATCAACCGGAAGTCACAATGGCACTATCCGGCATGTCGAATCTGACGCAATTGGCCGAAAACGCACGCGTTGCGGATTGGGCTTCACCGAATGTTTTAAGCGAAAGTGAGCTGGCAGTCTACAAAAGCGTCGTCGAAACGCTGAAGCGCTCAATCAAAGTCCCCTGCACCGCCTGTGGATACTGCGTGCCATGCCCTGTCGGGGTCGATATCCCGTCCTGCTTCTCTGCGTATAATGAGACGTATACATCCGGCCTGATATCAGGTCTCGGTCAATATTTCCAAGTCACCGGCATGTCCGCGCCTGTGCAGAGCGATGCATCCAAATGCATCGGGTGCAAGAAATGCGAGGAACACTGCCCGCAGGAGATTGAAATCGCCAAGGAGCTTGTGAATGTGAAGCGAAGGATGCGGATTGTGAAGCCAATAGCAGGTGTGATGCGGAAGTTTATGCGGATTTAGACAAAATACCCGGCTGGAGCGGAGCCACCCTCTTTAGTAAAGAGGGTGCCAACCGCAGTCGGCGGGTGTTTTGTAAATAAAACGAATGTACGAAGTTTATTAGCCGCTATAGGGCGTAAAAAATAAGTATTTCACAAATAGAAAGGAGTAGCTGCCATGGGATCTAAACGCTTATACCGCTCACGCACGAACCGTATTATCGCCGGGGTTTGCGGCGGGTTTGGCGAATATTTTAACATAGACCCGGTAATTATCCGGATTCTGGCGATTGTCATTCCGGGCTTCGGGTGGTTCGCGTACCTGATTTGCGCACTTATCATTCCATCTGAGCCGTACTAATGTGCAAAGGGCGTGATCACTTGAAGTGATCACGCCCTTTTTATGTGCTTTAGTCAGACGGTGACTTCTTATTTTTCCGCCGTTTGACACACTCTGTCAAGAGATATTCGATTTGACCGTTTATCGACCGGAAATCATCCTCTGCCCAGGCGGCCAGCTCTTTCCACAATGACTCTGATAATCTCAGCGGAACCTGTTTTTTCTTCTCATCCATCAGTCCGAACTCTAATAAAGCGAACCGCTGTTGACCACAGGCTGAACATCCCTGCTGCCGCAGAGCACGACTAACAGATTACTGACCATCGCGGCCTTACGCTCTTCATCAAGATGCACGATGCCATTCGCATTGAGCTTCTCTAATGCCATCTCTACCATGCCGACCGCGCCTTCCACAATCGCCTGCTTCGCATCAACAACGGCTGATGCCTGCTGACGTTGCAGCATCGCGGACGCAATCTCTTCCGCGTATGACAGGTGCGTTATCCGCGCCTCCAGAATCTCCAGCCCCGCGATCTCAACTTTCGCCTGTATCTCATTCTTGAGTTTTTCAACAACTTCCACACTGCTGCCGCGCAGAGATTTCTCATTGTCGCTGCCAACGGAATCGTACGGATAAAGGCTGACAATGTTCCGCAACGCGGCGTCACACTGAATTGACAGGAACTCTTTGTAGTTATCAACGTTAAAGACAGCTTTCGCCGTGTTGACCACTTTCCAGATAACCACGGTGCCGATGATGATCGGATTGCCCATCTGGTCATTGATCTTCTGCCTGTCATTGCTCAACGTCATCGATTTGAGTGATATTTTTTTGTTCGCACCGGTGCCAAGATTTATGCCGCTGATGTCTATCGTGGCCAACGATGTTTTCACCGGGGCGGCGGTTGCCGGGTTTACTTCCCCCGCCGCGGGATTCACAGCGGTACAGAATGGGTTTACCCAGAAAAATCCTTCGTTCCTAAGCGTTCCGAAATACCGCCCGAACAGTGTAAGTACAAGTGCCTCGTTCGGTCTGACCACTTTCAGCCCGGCAAAGATCAGCGGGCCGATAATAATGGTGTACAGCGCACCGGCCGCAACCAATACACCCCCAAGTGCCATGCGATCACCATCCACAAGCCGCATAATGCCAAAGACAGTGGCAGCGATACCCGCCAAAATAGCCAGTATATTCAGCACCAGCACCGCCATGCCGCTTTTCGCTTTCAACATGATCTCTTCGTTATGTTTCCTCTTCATTTCCATCAACATATTTTATCCCTCCACAACAATTTATTTTGATATTAAAATGATATCAAAATAAATT
>WQVW01000151.1 GCA_009785655.1 Oscillospiraceae bacterium
AGCCGCGAAAAATTCGCTGATATCTCCTAGCGCACGGACATCAGTCACCAAGGCAACTCGCTCGTATTTGCCGCGGGTATCCACGCATAACTCAGCAAATTTCGGCATCATTGACACCGGCATGTTATCCACACAATAGAAGTCCATGTCTTCCAACACCGCCGCGACTCGGCTTTTCCCTGCACCTGATAATCCTGAAATGATTATTAGCTCCATATTAATAACCTCTTTACCTTATTATCTTGACTTCCGTCTCAAGTGTAATGCCTGTGCTCTTGAAAACCGTTTCTCTCACATGTTCAATCACCGCTATAACGTCTTCAAACCTCGCGCTGCCTCTGTTTACTATAAATCCGGAATGTTTCTCTGACACTGCCGCATCCCCGACAGCGAATCCTTTCAGCCCCGCTTCTTCGATCAACGCAGCGGCATACCCGTTCTCTGGGCGTTTAAATGCACTTCCGGCACTGGGCAAATCCAGCGGCTGACTATGCCGGCGTTGTCGGCTTAACTCATCCATCCTCGCTCTGATTTGTGCGGGATCATCTTTCCGCAGCTGTATGACCACCGACAGTATTATGTCCTCATTATCTGAAAATCGGCTGTGTCTATACGAAAAATCATGTGCATCACCAGTCACAGAGAACATGCCCACCGCGTTCAATGCCACAGTTTCTTGCACCACGTCTTTCATCTCTCCGCCATAAGCACCCGCGTTCATGGATACCGCACCGCCGAGTGTCCCGGGGATCCCGTGGGCAAATTCCAGTCCGCTTAACCTGTTCTCACAGGCAAACACTGCGAGCTTTGAGAGCAAAATGCCGCTCATTGCCGTAATCTCTGTTTCCCCTGTCCGCTCGATATTATCAACCTCAGCCGTTTTAATCACAATCAAATCAAGCGGCTTATCATTCACCAACAGATTCGTTCCGTTGCCCATGATAAACGGCCGGACTTCGGATGCTCGCAGTACTCCGCAGAGCTCCGTGAGTTCCGCTATGCTTTTCGGCAAAAACATCGCACGTACCGGGCCGCCTATTCTAAACGAGGTATGGTTTTTCATCGGCTCATTCAACCTGCATTCTACCGAAGGCAGCAGGCGGTTGGAATCTGCTAATGCCGTGGATATGGCGTCCATGATTTACCTCACTTCATCTGATTGTCAAAATACTTGTTTATCTGCTTTGTAAACTCTATCGCCGCGTTATAGCCCATGAATTTTTGACGTTGATTCATCGCCGCCACTTCAAGGATCACGGCCAGGTTGCGCCCAGGTCTCACCGGTATGGTTATGGTCGCCACCTCAACACCTAGTATATTAACCGTTTCTTCATTTATTCCCAGCCTGTCATAGTGCGTCCCGTCTTTCCATGGTTCTAATTTGACAACCAGGTGAATGTTCTGCAGCGATTTTATCGCACCCACACCAAAAATCTGGCGTACATCGATAATACCAATCCCCCGGATCTCAACATAGTGCTTGATCAAGTCCGGCGCGGTGCCTTGAAGCACATTCACATCAACGGCTTTTATCTCAACGGCGTCATCTGCAATCAGGCGATGTCCACGCTTTAACAACTCAACCGCCGCCTCACTTTTGCCGACACCGCTCTCCCCTTCCAGAAAAAGCCCAATGCCGTACACTTCGACAAGCACGCCATGCCGCGTGATGCTTTTCGCAACCGCCCGTCTGACTATTCTGATGACCGAGGACATGATATCCGTCGTGTTCGTTTCCGTACTCAGCACCGTCACGTCATACTTTTCCGCAGCGGCAATCAGTTCAGGCGTGATTTCCGCGCCGTGGCACATGATCAACGCTGGCATTTTTTGCTCTAACAATGCTTCCCATTTTTTTAGACACACTTCCGCCGAATGCTTTTCCATATACGCCGATTCCATGCGCCCAACAAGCTGTATACGGGTGGGGTCGAAATAATCAAAAAACCCCGCAAGCTGTAACCCCGGCCGATGCACGTCCCCTGTGTATATCAACACATCCTCAAAATCGACGGATGGATATATGATATCCGTCTGCAAATCTTCTGTCAGCTGTGACAGTTTGTAACTATGTTCCATATTATCCCTTCCATCGTGTGCTCAAACGCTTATTTTCTCATTATCTAAAGTGTATACAAAACACGCACTTTTTGCAAGCTTTTTGTGAATTGTTAAACGGGCAGCCTGCTGTCATCTGCATTGCTGTTGCATCTTTTAAGAAAATAACATTGGAAGCGTTCTCCTCCCAATGTTATTTTGTGCATCACAATTTGGCGTCTGTTAGAAACTTTATCGCAGTTAGATAGCCTTCAAACCCCTCACCCGCGATGGTTTTGACACAGGCTTCCTGCGTATAGGATATACGCCTGTACGGCTCTCTTGCGGAGACATCGCTTATATGCACCTCAACCGCTGGAATCGCCACTGCCTTCAACGCATCCGGGATTGCAATACTGGTGTGTGTATACGCCGCCGGGTTGATGACAATGCCGTCAACCTTACCATATGCGGCCTGAATGGCGTCTACAATCGCCCCCTCGCTGTTCGATTGAAAAAACGCCACCTCCGCACCAAGTCCCGCGGCGGCTTTCTGAATAAACGCCAAAAGATCCGCATAGCTTTCGCTGCCATATATCTCAGGCTCACGAAGCCCCAGCATATTGATGTTGGGGCCGTTTATGACAAGTATTTTCATAACAACAACGCCTCCTGCACCGCCAGTGCGGTTTTATGTACTCCCTCGCCACAGCGGACGCTGTAGTCACTCCACGCTGTGTATAGCGGCAGCCGTTCATTATACAGTGTCGTAATGCCGTGCGCTTGAGAAAGCGGTCTGCCGTCCAACGGGAGTTGATCTATCTCACGGTCTAAAAACACCGTGACGCTGTTTTGTCTTAAAAATCTTCGGTTGATCGCTCGCTTCACAATGCCTCCGCCGGTGGCGATGACACATCCGGATTTCCCAGAAACCACTTTCAGTACGTCTTGTTCAATATCCCGGAAGATATCCTCGCCGTCTTCCGCAAAAATACGTTCTATGCTCTTTCCGGCTTTTGTCACAATAAGCTCGTCCGTATCATGGAACTCTCGCCCCGTGAGCTCGGCAAGCTTTTTCCCAACCGAACTTTTCCCGCAGCCCGGCATGCCTATCAGAACGATGTTCTTTGTCTGTCGTTCAATGTCCGCCGTAATAGAGTCAATCGCTTGATCCGGTATGTTTATATCAAGAAAAAGCTCAGCGGCGCGTTTGGCCTGGGCGGTCAGCATATACAAGCCCCCGGCAACCGCGATTCCACGGTCTTCAGCCTCCAGCATCAGCTCCGTCTTTGCCGGATTGTACACGATATCCAGAACCGTTTCGCACGCATCGAAAATATCCAGCGCAACCGGTGAGACTCCGTTATCGGGATACATTCCCACAGGCGTTGTATTGACGATGATCCACGCGTTCTTATGTCTGTCTATATTTTCATAGTTGTCAACACCTGTGCGTGAAACGGTGACTATCTCGCCGGCACCGCTATCTTCCAACACGGCGCGTACTGTCAGTGCCGCGCCACCGTTGCCTAAAATCAGCGCCTTTTTCCCAAAAACATCCACACCGCTTTTGCGCAGCATATACAAGAATCCAAAATAATCTGTATTATCGCCGTGCAGCGTGCCATCAGCGTTTTTGATCATCGTGTTGACACTGCCGATCTTCACAGCGTTTTCAGAGAGTGTTTCACAGAATGGAATCACTGTCTTTTTATACGGTATCGTCACATTCAACCCGTCAAAATCGCCTTGAAGCAGAAAATCCCGGACTTCATTGGGCGATTTTTCGTATAACTTGTACTCATAATCAGCCATCCGGGCGTGTATTTGCGGTGAAAAACTATGCGCCAGCGTTTCGCCCAGCAATCCGAATTTTTTATCCATCTACATATTCCACACTTATATCTGCATCACATTTCTTGCATGACTTTATTTTTTTTGTGCCGCGTGAGTATTTGGATTCGCTGCGGTATTCACGTATAACATGCTTATCACTGCCGCATTTGGGACACAGCCCCTTCTTCTCCCAGTACTTGCGCAGATCCTGCTGAATATCGCTTCTTATCTCTTGTCTTTTTCGCGCTATCGATGACGCAACATTGTTGTGGCACCTTGGACAGTCTGCGCTTTCGTCAATAATCGGCCACCAACGGCAAACCGGGCAGAAAGTCATCGGTGCCATCTCAAAGCTCCCTTATCATCATGTCAGCGATCGCAATCGCGGCAGCCGCCTCAATACATGGCACCGCCCTGGGAACAATACATGGATCGTGCCTGCCGGAAATTTTAAGCTTTGCGTCCGCCATCTCAGGCAGATTTACGCTCTCCTGCTCCAGCGCAACCGACGGCGTCGGCTTGATCGCCGCACGGAATATCACCGGCATACCGGATGTTATGCCGCCTAAAACCCCGCCATGATTATTCGTGCGCGTTTTCACCGC